>DASRCD010000509.1:0-8986 GCA_035653315.1 Candidatus Angelobacter sp. | reverse complement strand
TAAACATTGATGCTGTCATTGCCGCGCTTAAGCTTCAGCAAACCTCGCTGCTTCTGCTGCACGGACATCCTTATTACCTTACCGGCATTACCTATGACGAGCGCATTGGCCGCGACGGCACACGCTTTTTTGAAATCAAGGAGCTACGCTTGGCCAATACCTATCCCAACCAGCCCGGAATTACCTTCCAAAAAGGTCGCGACAACCCGGATGAGATTGCGGGCATTTTGACCGTTGGAGTGACAAAGCAGTAGCCGGCTAAGAGAACTAGACTTTCACCCTTGCTGTTGACCCGTCACCGAGTTTGTGTGAATACCTTTATCAAGAGAGCTCAGCTTATCCGGCAATCCAAAGTTGCCTCAGCATAAGAAAACAAAGGGCTTTCGTTCATTCCTTAACTTATCGGCAAAGCTGCCGAATCATCCTTTAAGCGTGCCCAGGGGGAGAGAGATGCCACTTTCTTACTAGCCATCCCAATCCTCGTGCGACTACAATACCCCTGTTCGCATCTTAATTGGTGGACAACAGGCGGTATCGGGGTTCCCGAACTGCACTGGAGGCAAAATGAGTGTTACTTCTCTGAATGAAGGGCAGCATCCTTCTGCCCGCAAAATTACCACAACCATAATTCAGGAAAAGAAGCAGCGGCATGAGGCTATTACCTGCCTTACGGCCTATGACTATGCCACCGCGCGGCTGGTAGACCAGAGCGGAATTGACATGATTCTGGTCGGCGATTCGCTTGCCCAGGTGGTGCTCGGTTATGAAAACACACTTCCTGTCACCATGGAAGAAATGCTGCATCACGCTCGAGCCGTGCGCCGGGCAGTGAAGTCAGCGCTGGTGATTGGTGATCTTCCTTTTGGCACTTATCATCAGGACGTGAAAGAAGGTGTCCACAACGCGCTGCGCTTTGTGAAAGAAGCCGGTGTGGAAGCCGTGAAGCTGGAAGGCGGCGCACAGCGCGTGGAGTTGATCAAGCGCGTGATTGACGCGGAAATTCCCGTGATGGGGCATATTGGTCTTACCCCGCAGTCTCTGCATAAGATGGGCGGCTACAAAGTGCAGGGCAAAGATTTTTCCGGCATTGAGCGGCTGGTAAAAGACGCTGTGGCGCTGGATAAAGCCGGCGTGTTCTCCATTGTGCTGGAAGGCGTGCCGCGTGAAGTTGCCGCCATGATCACCCGCGAGGTTAGTGCTCCCACAATCGGCATTGGGGCCGGGCCAGACTGTGATGGCCAGGTGCTGGTCTTCCATGATGTTGTGAACCTGACGTTTGCCGAACCGGCAAAGTTTGTGCGCCGTTATGGCGATGCCGCGGCACTCATCACCACAGCGGTGGAGCAGTTCAAGGCTGACGTGGTAAGCGGCGGCTATCCCAGCGACGCGGAGTCATACCATCTCTCAAAAGAAACACGCGCAGAACTGGAAGCGATTCTGCGGCGTAAAGAGATGAAGGCGTACAGCAGGTAAGCGGCTATTAGTAATTGGTATTTAGTAATTAGCTCTGTTTGGAAACTGCGCGCTTCATCGCATGCTATTTGGGCAAGCAGAGCGCGCAGTTTCTTACGCCTTAAAGAAAGCGCTGATTTTTGAATTTAGCTTTATCGATTTCATTGAGATACTGGATACCTAACACGGTCCATGCTCACAGTATTTGCGAAATGCTAAGTACCAAATACTAAATACCATCTTTCCCTATGCTTACCCTCACCTCGGCCACACAAGTCATCAATGCCAGCAAAGAAGCGCATCGCGCGGGGAAACGCGTAGGCTTTGTGCCCACGATGGGCGCGCTGCATGAAGGGCATCTTTCGCTGGTTCGCGCGGCGCGCACGCACTGCGATGTGGTGATCGTCTCGGTCTTCGTCAACCCCCGTCAATTTGGCCCCAATGAGGATTTCGCCAAATATCCACGCACTGCTGAACAGGATGCCGCCATGCTGGCCGCTGCAAAGACAGATTATCTCTTTATGCCCAGCGTGGAAGAGATGTATCCGCCAGGCTCAACCAGTTGGGTCACCGTGGAAGGCCTGAGCGAAAAGCTGGATGGCCGTTCGCGTCCAGGGCACTTCAATGGCGTGACCACTGTGGTGGCTAAGCTGTTCAACATTGTGCAGCCGGATTTTGCTTTTTTTGGCCAAAAGGATGCCGCGCAGGTTGCGGTGATCAACAAAATGGTGCGCGACCTGAATTTTGATCTGCGCATTGTGGTGTGCCCCATTGTGCGTGAGAGTGACGGCCTTGCCATGAGTTCGCGCAATGCGTATCTCAAGCCGGAGCAGCGCAAGCAGGCGCTGGTGCTGTATCGATCGCTTATGCGCGTACAAACATTGATTGATCGTGGTGAGAGCAGCGCTGCTAGGCTGAAGGTCGCGGGAGAGCAGGTAATGGCGGAAGAACCCGCCGTGAAGCTGGATTATTTTGAAGTCGTCAACCGTGATACGCTCGATCCCGTTAGCGATATTTCCGGCGGCGCGCTGGTAGCCGTCGCAGCATACGTCGGCAGCACGCGGCTCATCGATAATATTGTGATCACCGGCAAGGGCGAAGCTGATATTTCACGATGATCTGCGCCGGACGCAGAAGTTTTGAAGCAGTTACTTCCGTGAGATAAAAACATTTCCCGCAATTAGATACCGCAACGGCAGCTCGGCTGATTTGGTAATACCGACGCGCGGTGTAATCGTAACCTCTTCCACCTTGTAACCGTCATCCATCACCTGAAGATCAGAATCAGCAGAAACCATGTCCTTGCCGTTGTCGCGCGGCCGCGTAATCCCCAGCGCTTCTGCCAGCTTTCCCGGACCGCTGGCCAGCTTGCGGAGATCACGAGAAGAATCCAGATCAAGGTCGTCGAGTTCACGCGCCTTGGCCATCTCTCTGATACCGGAAACAGGCTCCAGCGCGCGAATTAGCACGCAGCCCGCGTCACCGGCAGGCAGGCAGGAAATATTCAGGCAATAATGCACGCCATAAATGAAATAAACATACGCATGTGCAGGAGGCCCCCACAGCACGGCATTGCGCGCAGTGTTGCCTGCCGCGGCGTGCGCGGCCAGGTCGCCCGCGCCCAGGTAAGCCTCAACCTCAACAATGCGTCCGGCGATGGTTGTTCGTCCGGCGCGGCGAACAATCAGCTTGCCTAGAAGTTCGCGCGAAACAATGCGCGGATCGCGATTGAAGAACACGCGGCGCAGCAGCCTGGCTTTGTGCGTCATACCGGCCGTGACCGCACATGCGCAAAGCGTTCTTTCAAGCGCAAAAATGGACTCTCCAGCCAGCGGTAAGAAGCCGCGGCCAGCAATATTGTGAATGCCAGGCTAATCAAGGATTGAGCCACAACTTGCAGCGGCGTGGCAGCGGGCCAGATGCGCGCAGCCCAGAAATGGGCAAACTCATGCAGCACATACAGACCATAAGAAATCTTTCCCAGATAAAGCAGCCAGCCTTGCCGCAAAAGAGTACTCTGCGAACCCAACACGGCAAACAAAACCACAGCGCTGGCCAGCGCGGTTACAGGATGGCTCATCGCCAGCTTCATGCTGCTGACTTTGGGCGGGTTGATAAAAACCACGAAAGCATACTCCACAATGCAGGTAATCACACCAGAACAAAGAAGCACAATGCGCCAACTTCGTATAAGCCGGGGAAGCTTATGGCTGAAGAGCGCCAGCAGAATGCCCCAGGCAATCGGATCCAGCCGCGTAAAGGTGTTGTACTCCATCTGGTCGATTGAAGCCGAGGTCATGGCGAGCCAGATGCGCCAGACATTCGCAATCACGAGCAAGCCGATGGCAATTAGGGCCATCGTCCGCACTGTGGCTTTGCGCAATGCCAGCGGCCATGCCAGATAAAACTGCTCTTCAATGGAGATGGTCCAGAGCGGAACGGAAAATGATGCGGGCAGGCCATAAAAAACATAGATCCAATTCCCTGCCAGCAGGTAGTAGCCAATCACAAATCGCATCGGCAGATGCACTTGAGGAATCACCACTCCCACGATCGCGGCCAAAGCAACAAAGGCAAAATACAGCGGCCAGATGCGCAGAATGCGCCGCATATAAAAGCCGCGCAGGTCCAGTGATCCAGTGGCAGCGCGTTCCCGCAGCAAAAGACTGGTAATAAGATAAGCGCTCAGAGCAAAAAACAGGTCCACGCCAAATGCACCTGCGCCAAACGTTGGAATAAGAATACTGCTCAGCCAGCGGGGAACGTGGGCAGCATCGTAAAAATCCAGAGTGCGCGGTGCAGCATGAAAAACAAAAACGCCGAAGAAAGCGAAGAAGCGCAGCGCATCCAGCTCTGGCTGATAAAACCGCTCCGTGCGTTTTGCCGCCGCCGAAGATGGCGAAACTACAGCCGTGGTCATCTACTTCTGCTTTGCTCCGGAACTATGCTTTGATTCACCAACAGTTCCCGCCGCAGTTTTTGCATTGCCGGCAATCCATGCATCCACGTTCCGTTCCAGAATGTCCAGCGGCAGCGGCCCGGAGCCCAGCACCACATCGTGGAATTCTTTCAGGTCAAACCTGTCGCCCAGCTTTTCTTTTGCCCGCGCACGCAGCTCTTTGATCTTCAGCTCGCCTGTTTTGTAGGCCAGCGCCTGTCCCGGCCAGGCAATATAGCGATCAATTTCATTTGTAATGTCCAGTTCGTGCTTAGGGCAGTTATCCATGAAGTACTGGATCGCCTGTTCGCGCGTCCAGTGCTTTACATGGATTCCCGTATCCACTACCAACCGCACCGCGCGCCACATCTCATAACTGAGCTGGCCAAATTTGGAATAAGGGTCGCTGTAAAGCCCCATGTCATCGCCCAGCGACTCCGCATAAAGCCCCCAGCCTTCCACATACACCGTGTACTCGCCATAGCGGCGAAAGTTGGGCATTTCTCCCAATTCATGCGCTCTGGCAATCTGCAAATGGTGTCCCGGCACCGATTCATGCAGCGTGAGCGCCGTCATTTCCCACTTGGGCCGGGCATCCGGTTTATAAAGATTGACAAAGTAGGTTCCCGCCCGCGATCCATCCGCCGCCCCCGGACGGTAGTAGGCAGCCGTGGTATCCGGCGCAAACGCGTCTGGAATTTGTTCCACTCCGTAAGGCTCGCGCGGCAGCGTCTTGAACACCTTCACCAGATTCGGATCAACCGTCTTGGCCAGCGCCTTATAAGCCTCAAACAATTCCTGCGGAGTTTTATAGAAAAACTGCGGATCAGTCCGCAGGAACTGGAAGAACTCGCTGCGCGATCCCTTGAAGCCGGTCTGCTGCATAATCTTGTCCATTTCGGCATTGATTCGCGCTACTTCCTTCAAGCCGATCTGATGGACCTCTTCCGGCGTCTCCTTCGTGGTGGTGTAATGCCGCACAAAAAAGGCATAGAGTTCCTCGCCATGCGGCAACTGCCATGCCCCCACCTTGTCATAGCAGGCCGGCAGATATTCGCTCACAAAAAACTGCTTGAACTTTTTAAAGGCCGGAACAATCTGCTGCTCCACAGCTTCGCGCGCCTGCTGCTGCAACCGTTGCTGGTCAGCTGCTGAAATCTCCCGCGAGAACTTCAGAAAAGGTTTGTAAAAACCGCTCTTTGTGGGATCGTCCACAATCTGTTTGTCGATCTGGGCGGGAATGCGCTCCATGATAATGCGCGGATGCACCATGCGCTCGCGGATTCCCTGCCGCAACAGGGCAATCACCTGGTCCAGATACGCGGGAAACGCATGCAGACGCGCCAGCCAGTCTTCATAGTCTTTCAGCGTCTCAAAGCGGAGTGAGTCGCCCAGATCGTCGCTGGTTTGCGGGCCTTCACGCTGATTAAAGTCCATCAGGAACCAGTGATATTTGTATTGCTCCACGCGATCCTGATAGCGCTTTTGAAAGAGGTCATAGTTCAACTGGTCAGTCTTGTCCAAATCGGCGCGATTGATCTTTGCCAGTAGCGCCAGCACTTGCTGGTTATGGTGATTGCGTCCTGCATAGGCTTGCAGGCTCTTGTCCTGCCAGCGATCATTCCATCGCCGGTCTCCCATCTGCGAAGCTTCTTCAGGGTTCTGCTGCATGTCATAATCCCAGGCCGCGGCAAACAGATCATGCAGGGCTTTGGTGTCAGCGCCCTGTGGAGAGGCCTGACCACGCAGGCTGCAAGCCAATAATAAAAATAAGAGAGACCAGGACCGCATCCTCTACCTCCGCAACCAAAAAGTGTATAGCACAATGCGGCGCATTCAAATCACCCACGGCAATGGTAATGCCTCAGTATGGAAACTTCCTGTAAGTGAACCGCTCATCTTTTGATAGGCTGTGTACCGAAACGAGGCTGTTCGCAATGAAAATGGCGCGCGTGATTCTGTTTACTGCCCAAATGGAGGCAATGAGCCGGTTTTACGGAGAAGTACTCGGCCTTCGCCAGGTTACCAACGAAAAAGGCTGGCGGGAGTTTGCGGCAGGTGGCGCGCGGATTGCACTGCATTCCGGCTCTTCATCGCCCGGCCGTAAAGGGCCAAAAATTGTGTTCCACGCCAAAAACGTGGCAGCCATGCGCGAAAAGCTTGTCGCCAATGGCGCAAAGTTTGGCCAAGTCCGCCAAGGAGAAGTGTTCTGCCTGTGCGACGGCAAAGACCCTGACGGAAACCCTATTCAGTTGTCCAATCGCTAAAGCCCTATAGCCAGCGAACATCGGAGATGCAGCGGCTCTCGTTTTGGCTGAATGTTGATAACTGAAGGCTGATTGCTTATTTCAGCGCCGCAATCGCTGCTTCCGCATGCTCATCCGGCTTCAGGCCCGTTAGTATGGCGCTGATCTTTCCTTCTGGGCTGATCACAAATGTGGTCCGCTCAATACCCATGTACTTTTTGCCGTACATGCTCTTTTCTTTCATCACGCCGTACTGATTGCAGACAGTTTTGTCCACATCGGCCAGCAGGGAGTAAGGCAGGTCGTACTTTTCCTTGAATTTCTTCTGGGCTGAGGGCTTGTCGGCGGAGATGCCGAATACCACGGCCCCGGTCTTCTGGATTTTCTTGAATGCGTCGCGGAACCCGCACGCCTCAATGGTTCAACCCGGCGTGTTGGCCTTGGGATAAAAGAACAGGACCACGTTCTTTCCTCTAAAGTCCTTTAAAGAGACGGGCTGGCCATCTTCATTGGCAAGAGAGAACTCGGGGGCTTTATCATTAACTTGCATGGTTTTTCCGTGTTTATAACTCCAATGAATTTATATAGCAGAAGAAAGTTCCTGGCCAGCATGCTTGCGCTGGCTTGTCTCCTGGCCGCCGCCGTTACCTGGGCACAAAAGCGCAAAGGCCATAAACTGCGCGCCACTGCCGTGGTTGAGGTGGCTAAAGATTCAAGCGGCGTTGTGACTACCCGCATTATTCCTGTCACCATTCTTGATGATGGCCGCTTTCAGGATGCCGGCACCTACAAAGCCAGCCCCAGGCCCATGGCGCTGGATAATGGCATTGTTTATGAGGCTCAGGCTTCAGGCATTCCAGTTGGCACTGCCACCATTACCAGCAGCGCAAGCCGCAAGGATAGCTGGACTGCCTTGGGAAAATGGCAGCTCATTACCGCCACTGCGAAAAAGCCTGATGCCAAACCCTCTGTAACCACGGATGACCGCCCGGTATTGCATCGACCCGGCAGTGGTGATTCATCTTCTTCCACTTCCACTGGTTCCAATGGATCCAGTGATGACCGGCCTGTACTGCATCGGCCAGATAGTGGCGCTTCCAGCAACCCATCTTCTAATAGCCCAGCGCCGTCCAGTGCGCCAACCCCAAGCTCTTCCAGTGGTGACCGGCCTGTGCTCCATCGACCTGAAAGCAGCTCAGCATCAAGCGCGCCGTCTTCAACAGCCAGCCAGTCAGCAGATAACATTTCCGACTCAACCGTTGAAGATCCTGACCGGCCCGCTTTGAGGAGACATAATTCCCCCGGACAAGAAACGCCCGCGCAGATGCAGCCACAGACTAAGCCCGCATCGGCAAACTCCACCGCGCATCCGGCAAGAAAGCCCATGATTGTCCCCGACACTAAGACATATGTCGCGGTATCAGATACCGTGCCCACTGACGCCCGGTCTTTTATCTTTCAATGGAAAGCCGGTGAAGAAGAGGCCATTGCGCCGAAGATGCGCAAACTCGCCCTGGAGCAACTTCCTAAAGGACAGGCGCAGCTCAGTCCCAACGCGTTCAAAAATGTTGTTTTGCGTTCTTTTGATCTCGACCTGAGCAATGACGCTGTAATCGTCTTCAGCGGAGAAATTACAGATAGTCCGGCTGTTAACTCTGCGATGCTCGCTAAAACACGCGCAAAAGAAACGCCGGAAAAATCTGTAACGCGTTACGTCACCGTGATTGCCCGCGTGGACTTTGAAGGCGAACCGCAAAAGGTTTTTGCCAATGTAACTGATTCTTCACGGCTGGACGTAACGCCCCGCCTTGAATTGATTGACGCAGTGGACGTGGATGGAGACGGCAATGCTGAACTGCTCTTCCGCGAATATGGCTATGAAGATACCGGCTTTGTGATCTATAGCGTTGGCCGCAGTATAGTAAATAAGCTGTTTGAGAGTGAAAGCACGCAGTCGTAAATAGAGAAGCGCGAGCTGTAGATCGAATTGTGGCGCCTTCCTTCGGTTGGTAATAAAAAATCCCACTCACGCTGATGAGTGGGATCTCTTTGTAAAAACCTTTCGCTACTTTCCTACGGCAATCTTCTCCACCAATTGCGAGTGGTCCACTTTCTCTATTCCATAAACCCGCTTGTTGAACTCATCCACTTTCTGCGAATAGTTCATGGAGCAGAACTTTGGCCCACACATGGAACAGAATTTTGCTTCTTTGTAATAATCGTCCGCCAGCGTCTCATCGTGCATGGAACGCGCTGTTTCCGGATCAAGTGACAAGGCAAACTGCTTTTCCCAATCGAAGGTATAGCGGGCGTAGCTGAGAGCGTTGTCGCGGTCCTGCGCTCCGGGCCG
>DASRCD010000508.1:0-3059 GCA_035653315.1 Candidatus Angelobacter sp. | reverse complement strand
CGCTCAGACGCAGCAGCAGGCATCGGCTGATACGAGCGCGAATAGCGCCAACAGTGAAGATGAATTGCGCGCTGCATATCTCCAGGGCGCACGTGATGCGCTGAGCGACAGCCGCTACGGCGAGCACTATCTGGATTCAAGAGAGCGGAACCGTCCGCAGCCTGCGCCGGAAGAGCGCCCAAGACAGGAAGCCCAGGCAACGCCTCCGCAGGAAGACCACACTCCGGCCACAGTCTTTATTTTCAAAGACGGCCATCAGGTTGAAACCAAGAACTACGCCATCATGAGCGGGACACTGTTTGATTTTTCCGGCAAGACGCTGAAGAAAATTCAACTTGATGATCTGGATTCTGCAGCCACGCAAAAGGCGAATGATGATCGCGGAGTGCAGGTAAAACTGCCGTAATAGCTGTTTCAGTAATTCAGCAATTGGGTAATTGCGATTTATCTAAGAATGATTGTTTTAACATCGCAATTACCCAGTTCATCCCCAACTTAAACCTCTCCTTGGGGCTTATCGCCACAGTGCGCCAGAACCGCCCTTTATGCTATAATTTCCTGTATTCCTCAAACGCATAACTTCTTGTAAATGCAACTATTTAGCATACATACCGGCCGGAACCATGGGTTTGCCGGCATTGCTTGCGTTGTGTCTTAAAACCAGTTTTTGGGACTAAGAAAATTACGGCAGATTGGCCGAATCGGCAAAGCTGATGTCCTGATTCTTGAACGTGTGACGCAGAAGGATTTGAGAAAAAATTATGGCAGATGAACAGAATCCGCAACTCCCATTAACTCCACCTCCGGGCGGTGGTGATGGTGGCGCGAACGCAGGAAACGTGCAGCCAATCAACATTGAAGAGGAGATGCGGCGGTCGTATCTCGACTATTCCATGTCCGTGATCATTGGGCGCGCGCTGCCTGATGTGCGCGATGGATTAAAGCCCGTGCATCGGCGCGTTTTGTACACCATGCAGGAGATGGGGCTGCAATATAACAAGAAGTACACCAAATGCGCCAAGGTGGTGGGACAGGCCATGGGTCTCTACCATCCCCATGGAGATTCCGCGATTTATGACACGCTGGTGCGCATGGCGCAGGATTTTTCTCTGCGCTATCCGCTGATTGATGGCCAGGGAAATTTTGGATCAGTAGATAACGATCCGCCGGCGGCCATGCGATACACCGAGTGCCGCCTGCAAAGAATTGCCGGCGCTTTGATGGAAGACATCGACAAAGAAACCGTGGATTTTACGCCCAACTATGACGAGTCCACGGTTGAGCCCACTGTTTTGCCAACGCGCATTCCCAATCTGCTGGTGAATGGCTCCAATGGAATCGCCGTGGGCATGGCGACCAATATCCCGCCGCACAATCTTACGGAAATTGTGGAAGCGGCCATTCTGCTGGTGAATAATCCGGCCACCACGCTGAAAGAAATTCTCAAGATCGTAAAAGGCCCTGATTTTCCCACCGGCGCTTACATCTACGGACGCAGCGGAATTGAAGCGGCTTACACGCATGGACGCGGCAAATTTGTGATGCGCGCCAAGGCTGCCATTGAAGACCTGAACCAGGGCCGCAAAGCGATCATTGTGCGCGAAATCCCTTACCAGGTAAACAAAGCCAAGATTGTGGAGCGCATTGCGCAACTGGTGAATGACAAAGTCATTGACGATATTTCTGACGTGCGCGATGAATCCGGCCGTGACGGAATGCGCATTGTAATTGAGTTGAAGCGCGGCGCGGAAGCACAGATCATTTTGAACCAGCTTTTCAAGCATACGCAGATGCAGGAAAGCTTCAGCATGATTTTTCTGGCTGTGGTCAACGGCCAGCCCAAGGAAATGGGGCTGGTGCAGGCGATCCAGCACTTCATTGATCATCGTGTAGACGTGGTGCGCCGGCGCACGGTTTACCTGCTGGAAAAAGCCCGCGAGCGCGAACACATTTTAGAAGGCTACAAAATCGCGCTGGATAATATGGACGCGGTGATCAAGATCATCCGCGGATCAGGCTCACGCGCGGAAGCCAAAGAGAATTTGCTTGCGGCCAAGTTCAGGATTGTCGATAAGCAGATCCAGGCCAAAGTTGGCGGCGCGGAAGGCCGCCTTTCTCCACGGCAGGCCGATGCAATCCTGGAACTGCAACTGTACCGTCTGACCCGGTTATCAACGGAAGAAATCCTGAAAGAGCTGGAAGAAATCCGGCTCAAGATTGCCGAGTACGAGTCCATTTTGGCTTCTGACAAGAAGCTGCGCAGCGTGATTGTAAAAGAGCTGCAGGAAGTAAAAGAGCAGTTCGGCGACGAGCGCCGCACGCAGATCACCGATGAATCAACAGAGATCACGCTGGAAGATTTAATCGCCGATGAGCAGGTGATTGTAACGGTATCGCACAGCGGATACATGAAGCGCACACCTCTTTCCACGTACCGGCAGCAACGGCGTGGCGGCACGGGGCGCACGGGCATGAAGACGCGCGAAGAAGATTTCGTCGAATATTTATTTACCGCGTCAACCCACTCTTATCTGCTGATCTTTACAAACATGGGCCGGGTTTACTGGCTCAAGGTGTATGAAGTGCCGGATGTGGGCGCGGCAGGCAAGGGCAAACACATTGGGAATCTGGTGGCGTTGCAGCCCGGTGAAACGGTGCGCACGCTGCTTGAGGTCCGCAATCTGGAAGAAGAAAACCGCTACATCTTCTTTGCCACACGCAAAGGCACGGTAAAGAAAACGCCAGTGAAAGACTTCAGCAATGTGATGTCTCGCGGCATTATTGCCATTGGCATCGACAAAGACGATGAACTTGTGGCGGTGCGCCTTACGGATGGGAATCAGATTGTATTTCTGGCATCGCATGAAGGGCAGGCCATTCGCTTTGATGAAGAAGACGTGCGTTCCATGGGACGTCCGGCATATGGCGTGCGCGGTATGGATCTGGACAAAACCGATTACCTTGTCGGCATAGCCGTGACCCCAAAAGACGCCAAGACAAAGACCAACGGCAAAGGCGAACAGGAAGCTGCGCCAAGCCTGATCCTGAGCGTGACCGAG
>DASRCD010000507.1:0-6580 GCA_035653315.1 Candidatus Angelobacter sp. | reverse complement strand
AGGTGCGCATGAAAAAGGTTGTGGCAAAGCGGATTGGGTCACACGGCCTTCATCGCACATGGTATGCGCTGACGTTGCGCGAGAATCCCAGCCCTGAGTATCTGGAGGTATTTCTGGAGTTGTTGAAGTCAGCTTCACCGTTCAGACGGATGAAAGGCTAGCATTATTGAAAATAAAAATGGCGGCGCGTTCAGCTGCCGCCATTTCATTCATTTCATCCTTTTAAATTATTTCAATAGCCTTCCAGCACGCTGGCGGCTTTGTTCAGCGCATCCGTCAACACTTGCAACTGCGAGGTTGTAAGCTGCGCGTCTTTGGCATCAATGGATTCATTCACGCCCGGAATCACCACGGCGGCGTAGCCGGTGTATTGGCCCGGCGCGTAGATGGTGTGCTTGAACCAGGGACGGTTCGGCAAACCTTGCGCGTTCAGTAATGCGCGCTCAGCGGCGATCAAGGTCTGGTTGAGCTTATCTGGATCCGACGGCGGGTTCTTTTGCACTGCCATGATTTTTGCGCCGGCATTCATGAAACGTTTAGCAGCGTCTGCCGCCTTACTGAAATCAGGCGCGGCGGCGCCAAGAACGTGAGTAGCTTTATCGCGCGAGTTATCAATATAAGCACCGATCTCTTTTCCATAAAGCTCATAGTCATAAGGCAGGACATCAGCGGCGGACATGTGGAGCGCCTCAATGCCGAAAACGCGCGCCATCTCCTGCTCATAGACAAAGGTGGGATCGCCGAATTTCTTGAACCAGTTGAAGTTGTCAAACGCCGAGTGATAGACGCCATAAGGACCGCTGGAACTTATATCAGTGGAAGGAATGCCGAGGTGCTGAATAAAGACGCTGTAGTCTGATCCGCTGCCAAGGTCGCCTACGGCAACATCATTTTCCACGCGCGCATTCGGCCCGCGATTTCCCTGGCGGCGGTCACGCTCAGTAGATTGCCGGGTCCGTTCATCTTTCCATACGTCATACAACATGCCGCCTTTGGGACTGGGCACAACTTTGGTTACGTCGCGAACAAAACCTTTCAGGCTGGGAACGGCGGAAGCGCCAAAATTCGGACCGGACACGGCAACATCCATGTTGAAATACGCCACGGCATGCGCCAGGTCTTTTTCATGCTCCTCACCCCACTCCGTCGAGCCGATCAAGCCTTCTTCCTCGGCATCCCAACTGGCAAAGACGATGGTACGCTCCGGCTTCCAGCCGCGCTTGAGCAGATCACCCACGCCGTGCACAGTTTCCAGCATGGCAGCAGTACCGCTGTTGGGATCAACCGCGCCGTAAACCCATGCGTCACGATGATTGCCCAGCACCACCCACTCATCGGGATACTTGGTGCCCTTGATTTTTCCGATCACGTTCCAGATGGTCCAGTAGCGGTAATCCTGCTTGAGGTGCATCTTTACTTTTACGGGGCCAGGACCAACGTGATAGGTGAGAGGCAGAGCGCCTTGCCAGTCGCGCGGCGTTTCCGGGCCGGCAAGATTTTCAAGAATGGGACGCACATCTCCATAGGAGAGGGGCGTGGTGGGAATCTTGGGCATGTCCGCGGCTTTGTCCGGAGCAATGCGTTGTGATTCCGGCAGCGTTACCGTGGAAGCAAAGCCGGGCGTGGTGGGATCACCCGGATACTTGAACATGTATTGAATGGAGCCGCGCTGCACGCCAGTTTCAGGACGCCACGGGCCTTTGGGATAAACATCACCACGGAAATAACCGTCATCAATGGGATCAGAATAGATGATCACGCCCGCCGCGCCGTGCTCTTCCGCGACAAAGCTTTTTACGCCGCGAAAATTATCACCGTAGCGGACGATCACAATCTTGCCGCGAACATCTACCTTCATCTCTTCCAGCTTTTTGAAATCTTCCGGACGGCCATAGTTGGCATAGACAACATCGGCCTCTACGTCGCCGGAAGGAGACGAGCCGTTGTAAGGCATCACCACCTTAGGATCGTCCGCCAGCGGATCCCCTTCCACATGCTCCGGCGTGGGGCCGTTCATCTTGACATTGGCAGGAGCAGTTACCTTCACGCTGATTTCAGCGGGCCGGTTCATCCATACGGAGTACTTCACTATTTCCGTTTCCAGGCCGGCGATGTTGAAATGCTTGGCCACATGCTGCGCCGTGGCCCAATCTTCAGGAGAACCGGCGATATGCGGTTTGGCCGTGAGAATCTTCAGGTGCTGCTCCGCGCGCTCAGCGCTGGGGCTGGCCAGAAATTCCTTGTCAATCTGGTATTGCTTGCTGAAATCGCGGAAGCCGAACATTTGCGTGGGAGCAGAAGGCGAAGTCGCGGCCGGCGTTGCGGCATTTTGTGCCGGCGGGGCTGCCGTGCCCTGGCTGCCCTGAAGCGCAAAGCTGCTCAGCACAAAAACAGACAATAAGAAGATGACAAGTTTGGCTCGTTTCAAATGAATGGCTCCTGAGTTTTCAAAAATTCTTGTGTCCCCTTAATGAGTTGGGGCGCACATTGATTACATTTTATTGACTAATGCGTTTCTTCATTGGCCAAAGGGCCGCTGCGGTGGAAACGAAAAAGCTTACACTATTGAGTGGCATTATTGAATTGGGCTGTACACAAGGTCAGGAATTGAGCACGGAAGCGGAGACCAGCGGCGGCAGCGCCGTACCCACGGTCATTGACGAACCAACCTTGCCGCGTGCGGACGCGGTGGGCGGACTTGCCCAGGGCGCGGTAACGGACTCGGCTGAAACCACCGTGATTGAGGTGCCACGGATTGCCCGTGCGCTGCGGCATCGCGACTTCAGGCTCTTCTGGACCGGCAACTTTCTTTCCAACATTGGCACATGGATGCAGAACGTGGCCCAGGGCTGGCTGGTGCTGAAGCTTACCAACTCAGCCTTCTGGCTTGGGATGGTGGGTTTTGCCGCGTCAATTCCGATTCTGCTGTTTGCCCTGATTGGCGGCGTGATTGCCGACCACGTGAACAAGCGCTGGCTGCTGATGATTACGCAATCCGCCATGATGGTTTTTGCCTTCATTATGGCTGCGCTGGCTTACTTTAAGGTCATTACCGTGGCTGAGATTGTGTTGCTGGCCCTGGGCACCGGTATTGCCATGGCGCTGAATACGCCGGGCTACCAGGCGCTGGTGCCGCAACTGGTGCCGCGAGAAGACCTGACCAATGCGATTGCCATTAATTCCGCGCAATACAACATGTCTCGCGTGCTGGGGCCCACGCTGGGCGGCTTTGCCATGGCGCTGGTGGGCGAAGCCGGCAACTTCTTTTTGAATGGATTGAGCTTTCTTGCCGTGATTGTGGCGCTTTCACGCATACGCCATATTGTGTCTGAAGTGCCGCGTGAAGGCAGGCTCTGGGAAAAGATGAAGCAGGGCTTTGACTATCTGTTTAACGATCCGGCCATGTCGAGCCTGGTGATGCTGGTGGCGATTGGCAGCCTGCTGGCCATCCCCTACCTGACGTTTGTTCCTTACTTTGCGCGTGACGTGCTTGGCACCGACGAGCCGGGCCTGGGCCTGTTGATGGCCTGCTCCGGCGCAGGCGCGTTTCTTGGCGCGCTGACGATTGCTTCTATTACGGTGATCCGCCGACGCGGACTGTTTGTGATCCGTGCGCTGATCGGGTTCTTCGTGGCGATTATCGCGTTTACCTTTTCCCGCAATTTTTATCTTTCAGGATTCCTGCTGATGGTGGCCGGCTATTGCATGATCGTTTCCGTGGCGACGATTAATTCGTCACTGCAGCACCTAGCGGAAAATTCCATGCGCGGCCGAGTGATGAGCATTTACTCCACCGCGTTCCTGGGCTTGCCGCCGATTGGGTGCCTGATAGCGGGATCGCTGGCGCATTTCTTTACCGCGCCTCACGTGATTGCAGGGATGTGTTCACTGGCGCTGAGAGGAAGCTTAGCGGTGTACGTGCATAGGGAAGGGTTGAGGGGGCTGGATTGAAGTAGCGGAAGCCAAGTCTCACCGCGGAGACGCGGAGAAAACCAGATAGATTGCCAAAATCGCCGACATTGCCAAAATTGTCAATTGAAAGGCAAAGGCTTACCACTGCTTACCACGGATGACACGGATCAGAGATTGCCAAATCCGACTTACCAGTGATGAAACAAATTGGAAATTACCGAACTCGAGGAATTTTCGTGGGAATTGAGGAATGGGTAGCTTGGGTTTGACACCGGAATTGGGGCGACTTTACAATCAATCCTGCTGCCGACGCGTGGTCGCGCAGCTTCTTTTTTGCCCCCTTTCACGATCTTGGCGGTGTAGCTCAGGTGGCTAGAGCGACGGTCTCATAATCCGTAGGTCGCTGGTTCGAGTCCAGCCGCCGCCACCAAGATTTAAAAATTTGGATAGAGGGCATCATAGGATGCTGGCGCAGTACCTCGTCGGGGCTTTCCCCGCCCATGCTTCGTTACTTCACTGCCGGAGAGTCGCACGGAGAGACCCTTGTGGCCTATCTTTCCGGCGTGCCTGCCGGACTGGAAATTGACCAGGCTTTTCTCGATCGCGAACTGTGGCGACGCCAGCAGGGGTTCGGCCGCGGCGGCCGCATGAAGATTGAGACCGACAAAGCCCACATAGTCTCCGGGGTGCGGCATGGCAAGAGCATTGGTTCGCCGATTGCCATTCTGCTGGAGAATAAAGACTGGAAGAACTGGCAGGAATCGCTGCCCGTGGGCGCGGGCGACATGGAAAAGCATAAGCGCGTGGCGTCGCCGCGTCCGGGCCATGCCGATCTGGCCGGCGCGCTGAAATATAACTTTCCTGAAGCTCGATACATTCTGGAACGCGCTTCCGCGCGTGAATCCGCTTCACGCGTTGCAGTGGGCGCAATTGCCAAGCTGCTGCTGCGTGAACTGGGCATAGAAGTGCTGAGCCACGTGATTGCCGTGGGTAAAGCCACGCTGAGCAATACAGAAATCAGCTGGGAGCAGTTGCAGCAGCTTCATGCGAAGGAAGAAGTGCTGCTCAACTGCGCCGATGCGGAAGCCGAGCAGCGCATGAAAGCGGAAGTGGACCACGCGCTGCGCACAGGCGACTCCATTGGCGGCGTGTTTGAAGTGGTGGTGCACGGCGCTCCGCCGGGGCTGGGCACCTTTGCACAATGGGACGAGCGGCTGGACGGCTTGCTGGCGCAGGCCGTGATGTCACTGCAAGCGGTGAAAGGCGTGGAGATTGGCACCGGAGTTGAATCCGCGCTCTCGCTCGGCTCCGCCGTGCATGATGAGATCAGCTATGAAAAGGCCGGCGCGGAAAACAGCCATTTCACAGGATTCACGCGCGCATCCAATCACGCAGGCGGCATTGAAGGCGGCATCTCCAATGGAGAAGATATTCTGGTGCGCGGCTATTTGAAGCCAATTTCCACGCTACGGCGTCCGCTGGGCTCAGTGGATTTTTCCACGCGCGAGCCGGTCAAGGCCGCTTATGAACGCTCTGATGTTTGCGTGGTGCCCGCCGCGGGAGTTGCGGCTGAAGCCATGGTTGCGCTTACGCTGGCAAAATGCGCTTTAGAAAAATTCGGCGGCGACTCCATTGCCGAGCTGCGCCGCAATTTTGAAGGATACAAACAACAACTGCATGAGTTCTGATTCCAAACGGACCATTTACCCAATTGTGAAGTACGGTGATCCGGTGCTGGAAACAACTGCCGCTCCGGTTACCGAATTTAATGACGAACTGCGCGAGCTGGTGGAAGACATGTTTGAGTCCATGTACGCGGCGCATGGCGTTGGACTGGCCGCACCGCAAATCGGCATCAGCAAGCGGCTGGCGGTAATTGATTGCAGCTTTAAAGAGCGTCCGGAAGAAAAAATTGTGCTGGTGAATCCTGAAATCATCAAGCGTGAAGGCAAGCAGACCGGACAGGAAGGCTGCCTGAGCCTGCCGGATTTCCGCGAGAATGTGACCCGCGCCAATATTGTGACCGTGCGCGCGCAGGACGTGAACGGCAACTGGTTTGAAAAAACCGGCGACGACCTGCTGGCCCGCGCCTTTGCCCACGAAATTGACCACCTGAATGGGCGGCTTTTTATCAGCCACGTGAGCGCGCTCAAGCGCGACCTGATCAAGCGCAAAATCAAAAAGCTGGTGCGCCTCGGCGAATGGGAATGAAGCTGGTCTTTTGCGGCACGCCGCAGTTTGCCGTGCCCACGCTGGAGCGTTTGGTGGCCGCAGGCTTTGAAATTCAGCTTGTGGTCACGCAACCGGACCGTCCGCAAGGGCGAGGCATGGAATTGACTGCGCCTCCGGTAAAACAATCCGCGTTGAAACTCGGGCTGCCTGTGATCCAGCCAGAGAAGATCAAGAAGAACGAAGAATTCAAGGCGCAGCTTACGGCCCTGCAACCGGAAGCCATCATTGTGGTAGGTTATGGCCGTATTATTCCGCCGTGGATGTTGGAAGTGCCGCGCTTTGGCAATATTAATGTTCATGCGTCGCTGCTGCCGAAGTATCGCGGCGCCGCGCCGATCCAGTGGGCCATTGCGGAAGGCGAAACCATAAGCGGCGTGACTACCATGCTGCTCAATGAAGGCCTGGATACCGGCGATATTCTTTTGCAAAAAGAGCT
>DASRCD010000506.1:0-3057 GCA_035653315.1 Candidatus Angelobacter sp. | reverse complement strand
ATCCAGGCAAGAGTGCAAAGATGCTGTCAATATTGGCCTTAAATATGCGAGCACAATTGTATTTCCGGAAACACGCCTTGGTGGCGGAAACGTTTATTTCAATCTCCCAGGCTTGCCGACAACCTCTAATTATAAAGATCCCATTCTCCTCGGCATTCATACAGACACACTGTGCGATGTGCCGCTGAAGTACCGTCCGTTCTCTCCGAACCGCCTCTGCTTGAACCTTGGCCTCTGTGACCGATATCTGCTGTTTGTAAATCTTGGATTGAGTCGCATAGAAAGCCTGATGCGTGAACATAACGTTGAATATAAGGAAGTACCAGGAAGACCGCCTCTGCAGGCATTCCGCATGGCTTTCATGGCCAACTTTCCAGCATATCCAGTGATTCGTGTCCGCATTCGCCCAGGGGAAGGCTATATCGCGCCGACTGAAAATGTTCTACATGATGGTTCCAGTGAAGGACAAACAACTTTCGATGTTCCATTTCATGCACACGGTCACTTCCGCCCAATTCTGGATTAAACGAAAAGGTAGCCCAAAAAGATGGGTGCATCAATAGTGCGTAAAGGCTGGAATGCACCCACCTCAGAATAGATTAGTAATACCGTTGCTGGCTTCCTTATTCCACAAGACAGTTCTCCTCCTGCGATCGGGAGCGAAGAACCATGCGGCCATGGCCGCTGCTGCTTACATCGCGCCTGCAGAGAGTTAGTGCTGATGGGGCATGAGCTTAATCTCACAGGTCTCAGTAGGATTTGGTAAAGAGAGTTCCAGCAAATCTCAGCTCATCTCGTCCCTGACCGGTGGTGCAGCATATTTTCCAATTTCAGGGTGCAACCGTGAGTTGCGAAGTCTTAGATCTCCCCCTACCTCCCAACGCTGAATTACACTATTCAGTCCAATTTCTCCCAAAGGAACATACGCGTGCCCAAAATTCAGCGAGCCATTCTGAGCGTTACCGATAAAACCGGCCAAATGTTTTTTCCCAGGGCTTACCCACAAGCTACCGCTCATGTCGTCAATAACAGACACTCCGGACGGAATAAGAGCTTTTCTGGACGATTGTGATCGTGTCTTGATTGCAGAAGTTGGCGAGGAAGGTCTTTTCCGCTACCTGCAGGATTGCTCCATTTCTCCAGCAAAGTTCCTGAATGCCCAGCGCTCAATTTTTTCACGAATAAAAGCAATGTTTTAGCCGCTAATCATTTTGCCAAAATCGTGGAACTTATGGATGAAGAATGAAAGTTGCAGCCAATATGGGAAGAATTTGGACTTGGATGAAAATTGTCGTTTAAGAGAATCAATTAAGCCATGAAGAAGAGCAAGATACACGAAAACAAAGATCAGGCTAGCCTCTATTCAAATCGTCGTGAGAACTACCGTCTGGTTGCTCCCCAAAAATCAAACAACGTCAATTCTTAGGGTCCGACCCTACGGCCAATGCACCGAACCGAGTTTATCAGCCCGGGATCCAAAGCCGTATAACGGCCTATCAAGTACTTACGCAGCTACCTAAACCTGCTACGTCGTTGGAAGGCAGATCGTTCATAGACTGAAAGGGGGGCGCGGTTCGATTCCGGCCCTGGCCACCACAAATCCTTCAAAGTTATCAGCGCGCAGATTTTCGGCTTTGCTGGCGCTCAGGTTTGTCAGGCGGCTTCTGCTTTGCTCACGCTGCCAGAACGCTTCAAGTTCGATTTTGTCTCTGCCTACCATCAATTCAATGCAGAGATACAGAACTGCGCTTGGCTCATTCTGAACGCAATGCCACAGCAGGATCCACTTTAGCAGCACGGGCTGCCGGCAGAGCTGATGCTATGACTGCCGCTGCGAGAATCACAGCAGCTGCGGCCAGCAGCGTAAGCGCTCCGGGCAATTTCAATTCAGCAAAATGGCTGCCGATAATACGTTCCAGGACAAAGCAAGCCACAAAGCCTGTTGTCACGCCAATGGCGGCAATCATCATGCCTTCAGATAAAACCTTGGTCAGAATGCTGTGTGGCTGAGCGCCCAGGGCCTGACGAATTCCAAATTCGCGGGTGCGCCCACTCACGGAAAAGGCAAGCACGCCCGCAACACCTACCACTGAAATGAGCAGAGCCAGGGTAGCGAATCCACCGAACACAACAGCATTCAGGCGGTCAGGCGTTAAAACTTCTGCACGAATATCTCCCAGAGTACTGGCGCGTTCCACGGGCTGGTCTGCCGCCATGTCATGAATGGTGCGGGTGATGGTGGGAACCAGCGCGTACGGGTCGTTTTTAGCACGCACAAACAGGCGGCCATTCCAGCCTTCCTGCGTGGATGGCTGATATACCGTCATGAAGGGTGAAGGGATGATATTTTCATCGTCAATATCCGGCACCACGCCAATAATCCGGCGCGGCTCCGTGCTGATGCCGATAAACTTCATGACTCCGTCCGTCCATTGGATGTGCCGGTCCACAGCCTCGCGTCCGGGGAATAATTTTTCCGCAATGCTCTTGCTGATAATGACAACGCGTTCTGCGCCGTCACGGTCAGTGTCTCTGAAGTCGCGGCCTTCCAGAATCGGCACCCCCAATGTTTCAAAGAACCCAGGTGATACTGAACGAAATTTGGCCCGTGAATCATCCTGGCCGTTTTCACGTTGCGCGCCCTCAACGGAGAAGGTGAAGCTGATGCTGAGTTCACGCGTATCGCGCCATGGAACGCCGAAACCTGAAGAGACGTGCTCCACGCCGGGCAGTGAACTGATGCGGTTCTGCACATCACGGTAAAAATCGCGCACTTGATCGGGCGTCCGGCCCTCGGACATTATCGGCAGATTCACGGCAAGCACATGCGCCGTTTGGAATGGCGGCTGTGTCTTTTCCAACTCCAGCAGAGTTTTTATCAGCGCGCCTGCGCCAGCCAGCAACAGAAATGATGCGGTAATTTGTGTAACGGCAAAAATACCGAGTCGGCGGCTGCTTCCTCCGCTTACGCGCATACCAGCGCTGCCCGCCATGGCAGATTTAGCGGAGCTATCCGGAGCAGGCAGACGGGGAACAAAGGCAAGAAAAATAGCGGCG
>DASRCD010000505.1:0-5420 GCA_035653315.1 Candidatus Angelobacter sp. | reverse complement strand
GGAGGTTGCGTCAATTTTGCTGGGAAGCTTGGGTATCTGATCGGCCATAGGCGTAAGGCAAACTAATTAGAATAAATGAGCGGAAGAAAGACGCGCAAACCGGTGAAAAAACTTACCACGGATAAACGGATTCCACGGATTTTCACTGATTAAGTTCTTTGGCTGTAATCACGCATTGCGAGAGTGCTTTAATTCCTGGTTTCTGCATTATCCCCTGCGAGCCGGAACCATGCGGACCTTGCGGACAAAAATAAATTAGACGTAGAGACGTAGCATGCTACGTCTCTACCGTATAGGAGTTACCATGCGCATAAAGCATTGCAGCATGAATGGGGTCTTCCGCGATCTTATCCACCAACCCAATCCTCAACGCCTCGTCCGCCTTTACCATCTCAGCCAGCAAAAACATCTGCAATGCCCTGGCTTGGCCGATCAATCGCGGCAATCTTTGCGTGCCGCCCCAGCCGGTGATCAAGCCCAGCGTTGTGCCGCGATGGCCAAACACCGCATTGGGAGCGGCAACGCGATAATCGCAAGCCAGCGCCAGGTCCATGCTGCCGCCCATGCAATAGCCGCGAATGACCGCTATGACCGGAGCAGGAAAATGGTCAATGGCATTCATGAGCGCCTGCCCCCGCCGTGAAAACTCAAAGGCTTCCGGGGCCGTAAGCCGCGAAATCTCATTCAGGTCAGCCCCAACAGAAAAGAACTTATCATTGCCAGTAAGCACAAGGGCTTTAAGTGATCCGCTTTCCGTTGCGGTCTGCAATTCCTGAATAGCGCCGTGCAGCGCTGCAATGCGTGCCGATGAAAGCTTGTTGGTTCCGTCTGCTGAGACCAATTGCAAAATGGCACAATCTTGTTCGCGGCTCAACGTGAAATATTGATGATTAGGTAGTGTAATGTTTTTTCTCCGCGCCTCCGCGCCTCCGCGGTGAAAAATCATTCTCAGTAGAAATCACTGCAACTCAAAAAGAAGCCGCAGGTTTTGCATACCATCTTGCACCGTGAGTCGCGCATCTGTGATCCGCAATTAGGGCAATAGCTGGAAATATCGACCCGGGGCTTTGCCTTGTCGTTAGCGGGAACGCTCGTGTCGGGAGGGAGCTTTTCACTCATCGTAATTTCTTGCAGTCTAACAGGTTTTTAAAAAGTTAACGCAGGATTCAACATCACTCAACGCGCCTTTAAACGTGACCACTTCGCCACCTGTGGCCGAAATTGGCATGCCAAATAAACCAGCTCGGCAACGGCTCTGCCTTTTACAACATCTCACCTAAGCGAATTCATCCAATCCGCCGCCTTTTAAGGACAGCAGTCGCGTGAAAATTACCATTCTGGGCCTGACCATCACTTCTTCCTGGGGCAATGGACACGCCACACCTTACCGCGCAATCATCCGTGCCCTGTCCCGGCTCGGCCACCACGTCCACTTCTTTGAGAAAGACGTTCCCTATTACAGTTCACGGCGTGATTTTGATTCCTGCAACTACTGTGACCTTGTTCTTTATTCCGATTGGACCGGCATCCGGGACAGGGCCCTCTCCATTGCCGCCGATTCTGACGTGGTAATTACGGCCAGCTTTCTGCCTGAGGGCCGCCGCATTAATGATGAGGTGCTGGATCTGCCTCGTCCCCTGCGCGTGTTCTATGACCTGGATACCCCGGTCACCTTAAAAAACCTGGGCCGGGGAGACGTGGAATATGTTTCACCCGAGCAATTCTCAGCCTTTGATCTGGTCCTTTCATTCACCGGCGGCAGGGCGCTCACCGAACTGGAGCAGGAATATGGCGCCCGCCTGGTTCGGCCGTTATACGGCTGTGTTGATCCTGACGATTACCAGCGGACCAAAACTGCCGCTGAATTCCAGTGCGACTTGAGTTATATGGGCACTTACTCGGCTGATCGCCAGGCCAGGCTGGATGAATTATTCCTGGAACCTTCCCGCCGCCATGGCGAGAAACAGTTCCTGCTGGCAGGATCGTTATATCCGTGGCAATGGCAGTGGCCGGAGAATGTCCGCCGCATCGAGCATATTTCTCCGGCAGACCATGCACGCTTCTACTCGTCTTCCCGCATAACGCTGAACATTACTCGCGGTGACATGGCGGCAAACGGCTGGTGTCCTTCCGGACGTTTCTTTGAGGCTGCGGCCTGCGGCACGCCATTGATTACAGATGACTGGGAAGGGCTGGACTCATTTTTTGATCTGCAAAAAGAGCTTCAGGTGGTGCACAACGCGGAAGATGTAGAGAAAGCGCTGGGCCTGCCGGAAGAAGATCTGGGAGCCATGGCTGCCCGGGCCCGGCAGCGCACGCTGGATGAGCATACCGGCATGGTGCGCGCGCGGCAGTTACTTGCTTATCTTGAAGAGGCGCGCTCCGGCGCGCATGCACCAATGCGGAAAGAGGTCGCACAATGATCGGGATCATACCTGCCGCCGGCGCTGGAGAACGCATACAGCCGCTAGGCTGTTCAAAAGAGCTGCTTCCCGTGGGCTCGCGCATAGTGAATGGCGCAGAGCGCCCCAAGGCAGTCTCAGAATATCTGGTAGAGCGCATGATCGCCGCCGGGGCCACGCAAATCTGCATGGTGATTTCGGCGGAAAAAACTGACATTGTGAAGTACTACGCGGAGCGCGACTATGCTGCCGAA
Source organism: Candidatus Angelobacter sp. (assembly GCA_035653315.1). Classification (GTDB taxonomy): domain Bacteria; phylum Acidobacteriota; class Terriglobia; order Terriglobales; family Acidobacteriaceae; genus Angelobacter. Next base: position 2,764 of record DASRCD010000505.1, on the reverse strand, counting down.
ATTTTTTATGTCATCCAGCAGCAGCCATTCGGGCTTTGCGATGCCCTTTTTCGCGCCGAGCCTTTTGCGCGGCACCATGACCAGGTCTTAATCGGGCTGCCGGATACCATCTGGTTCCCGGAAAATGCCTATGTTCCAGCGCTTGCACCCAGCGGCGCGGACTGCAACCTGGTTCTTTTCCCGGTGAAAAACCCCGCCGCATTTGATGCCGTGATTTGCGACGATCTGGGCTATGTCAAAGAGATCCAGGTCAAAAAGCCGGGAGCAAATTCTCACTGGATCTGGGGTGCTCTTACTGTCCGTGGAGAAGCTTTCCATCGCCTGAAACTGCTGTGGAATTCACGCCACAGCGCGGATGAATATCTGGGCGACCTTTTAAATGCTTACATCGCCGCAGGCAATGTGGTGCGGGGGAAATTCTCAGGAGAAACCTATATCGACGTGGGAACGCTGGAAGGCTATCGCAATGCCCAGGATTATCTCAGAGCCAATGCGGCGCCCCGCCGCATTGCATAGCCAAAAGTATCTTTTAAATTAGATACTTGCGCGCAAAATTTCGCGGATTTCTCGATTAATGTTGGCGCAATCGCGGCTGGCTTTATCAATCAGCTCGGCCCATTTCTTTGCATTCTCATCCAGGTTGGACTGGGCCAGCAGGTATGAGGCTTGCATGATTGTTTCCACGGAATTGCTGAGGTCGTGTGCCAGGGACCGTAACTTGGTATTGATTTCAGCAGGGATCTTGGCAGTGCCTTCCATCTTGGGCTGTGCGCTCATTGTGTTTTCCCCGTTTGTTTTATCTTGAGACACGGATAACTATCGTATGTTGACCAATGATTAGACGCAACTCTGTTGCGTCCGCGTTGTCTTCTGAATTGGCCTTCCTGCTGGTTTAGGGGCTGACATTAGGACGTGTCCTAGTTCCTTAACCTGCACTGTTCGGGCATTCTACGTAGTTCTCTAGGGTAAATCCTTAAGAGCAAGCTAGCGCTTCCGCCGATGTGTCTGAGGGAAAGTCGAACATAGAATCCCTAGCAATCACTGTAAGAGAAAGCCGACAACTTAGTCGATATGTGACTTGTACGGTCGTACCCCCAGACGACTTAAGTCTAGGGGGATGTGTGCACAAAATCGTGCCAATCTGGCTGAGTCTTTTTATTGTCTGTTCCTCGTTGTTGTCTTCCGCGGCAACAACGTTTAAAGCTACCACCACATTAACGGCGGAAACAACCAACAATACCAGCGCGGCAAATACCTTTGCAGCGCAAACCAACGGCAATCTGGGCGCTGCCAATATCAGCAAAGTGCCGATCCGCAATCTTCTTTACGCGGGTTCCACGGCTAAAATTTATGTCCATTTTGTGCCGTGGTTCGGCTTTGGCGACCACATGAACGTTGGCTATACATCCAGCGACGTGGCCCAGGTACAAAAACAGGTCAATGACATGGTAAGCCGTGGCTTTGATGGCGCCGTGATCGATTGGTACGGACGCGGAGAATCAAGCGCGCACTTTCTTTCATATGACCATGCGTCACAGGCTTTTATGCAGCAGGCAGCATTGCATCCCGGCTTCACCTTTGCCATCATGCATGATGCCGGCGCGCTGAAGACCTGCGCCGCCACAGTGGGCTGCGATGTTACGGCCACGCTGATCGCCGACCTGAACTACGTGAACGTGACGTATGCCGGCTCGCCTGCTTATCTGCACTATGCCGGACGCCCGGTAATTTATTTCTTTGGTCATGAGGCTTACAACATTGATTGGGCGCGCGTTGCAGCGGGTGTCGCCGGCAATCCAATGTTCATTTTCCGCAATGGCAGCGGCTTTACCAAGGCGGATACCAGCGGCGCTTTCTCCTGGGTGGAACCGGAACTGGCTTCCGTAACCGACCCCATGTCAATGAACTACATGGATGGTTATTACCGGGCTGCGCTGGCCAATGCCACCAAGTTTTCTACTGGATCGGCTTATAAAGGCTTTAATGACACGCTGGCGGCCTGGGGCAGCAATCGCATTGTCGACCAACAGTGCGGACAAACATGGCTCAAGACCCTGGCTGACGCCGGCAAATATTATTCCTCCGCCAAGCAAATGCTTGGCATTCAAATGGTCACCTGGAATGACTATGAGGAAGGTACGGAAATTGAATCCGGTGTGGATAATTGTGTGACCGTATCCGCTTCAGTAGCTGGCACAACGGTTTCCTGGAGCATTACAGGCCAGATGAACACTGTGGACCACTTCTCGGTTTATGCATCACAGGATGGACAGAACCTGATGTGGCTGGCCGATGAGCCAACCACCGTAAGCTCACTGAACATTGCTCAATTTGGTCTGCCGGCCGGCAATTACACCATGTTTGTAAAAGCCACAGGCCAGCCTTCCATGACTAACAAGATGTCTGCGGGAACAGAGTTAACGATTGGCAACCAGCCGCCCGTAGCAGCGCTGAGCGTAAGCGCTCCCGCACAAGGGACTACGCCGGTCGCAGTGACCGCCTCAACGGCTGGATCGGTTGATCCTGACGGCCAGATCGTGGCCACTTCCATTAACTTTGGTGATGGCAGCGCCGCGGTAAGCACTGCAAGCGCCTCACATACTTACACCAAGGCGGGCACGTTCACCGTTACCGCTACGGTCACGGATAACCTGGGTGCAACCGCCAGTAAATCCGTGGCAATTGTGGTGGGCCCAAGCGGAACCCAGCCCTTGACCGCTTCTGTTACGGCGACTCCCGGCAGCGGCTATGCTCCTTCCGCTAT
>DASRCD010000504.1:0-7231 GCA_035653315.1 Candidatus Angelobacter sp. | reverse complement strand
GATCAAATTGAATTTTCAAGGCAAGTTGTTCAATGACCTCAGATTTTGTTTTTGGCGCTTCCAGCCGCAGGGCGAGCAGAGCATGACGGAACAGCGTGGCGAAATTTGAGATTGAATCCAGCATAAGCCAGCCAATCCTTTTTTGATCGCCATTCGCGAGAAGGTAGTGTTGGCGAAGCAACAGCAGCTTGGTGCGCAAATCATGCTCAAGCTGAAAACGATGACGGTCCAGCGGTACGTTCAGGTCTGCAAAAATGTCTTTGCCAAAAAGGACATGGTGTTGCTGGCGGATATCCAGCATCTCAATGGGGAACACTTTGGCAGCTTCCGGAATTTCCTGCTGGGAGAAGACCAGGGGCGCGGGAAATTTTTGCGCCGTCCACCAGCAGATAACCGGCGCCAAGGCCTGCAAAGAGGAAGCCGAAGCCTCACGCAGGACGCAGAGAAGATTAATATCAGAGAATTCTGGATGGAACTCCTCTGAAACTGCGGAGCCATAAACTGTGAGGTTTACGAGGTTATCCGAGGCCGCACTTTTTAGTTTTTCTACAAACTCAGTTATTTGTCTTTGTCCGAGCTGTTGTTGTTCCTTTAGCATGGTCGTCTCCCTGGGTTTTACCAACTTCCGCTAGCGCCGCCGCCATCTGAACTACCACCGCCAAAATCAGAGCTACTTGAGCTGCTGCTTGAACTATCGCTGCTGGAACTGCTCCAATCGCCGCTGGAACCACCACAACTTGAGCTTCCGCCGCCAAACCCGCCAGAGTCGCCGCCGCCAAAGCCCCCACCTCCGCCCCAACTGCTGCTGCTGCTGGAACTGTCGGAAGAGGAATTGTTGCTTCCGCCAAAACCACTGAAGAAATAAGTATTGGAATTGTTATAGTATCCGCCTACATTCTGGTACACGGGATACCCGTAACCATAACTGCGATAGCCAGGGCTGAAGACCCTTGTGCCCTGTCCGCTGCCTTGCGCAATGGCTGCCAGCAATATACAAATCCCGACAATCACAAGCAGAGCAAGCACAATGCCGCCTGCATTTATGTTTGAGGCGCTTGAATTTGAATAGGTAGAAACATAAGCGGGCGTAGGCGCAGGAGCATCAGCAATGGTAATGTTCGCGTCAGAGGCGATTGCGTCCGTAACACGCCTTGTAATGACTTGAAGGGCCTTGCCATATTGAAACGCCTTCAGATAGGGGACCGCTTCACGTCCAAAGCCTGCCGCTTTGCGGTCCGTAACCACCGCTTCCAGGCCTGTGCCAACTTCAATCCGGTATTTATGGTCCTGCACCGCCAAAAGAATAAGAATGCCGCGATTATTTGATTTTGGACCGATTCCCCATTGCCGGAAAAGACGCCTGGCATAACTCTCAATGGCCAAACCATCCAGCGTGTTCACAGTGACTACCGCAATTTGTGCCTGGGCGCGTTGGTTTACCTGCTCACAGAGATATTGCATCTCGCGTGCCGACTCAGTATCGATGACACTTGCAAAGTCATTGACAAATCCTGAAGGTTTGAGCCGTGCTGCCTGTTGGGCTGTTAGCCCTATGCAGGCTATAACTAAACATATAAGCAGGTATCTGGCCTGATTAAGATAGTTGGGCATGGGCAGGTATTATAACCATTCAGAGTAGCTGCGCTACAAAGAGTTATAACGAATTTTTAAAAAATTATTGAATATTACTTGGCTGCAATCATTCAGTGATGCCAGTAGATACGGCAGCGCAGCGGATATTCACGCCGGGTTCAAGGGCAATTTGCTCAATGTGGTACACTCTTCCGCCGATATGCGATTCCGAATTGTTGCATGGTTGCTGTGCCTGATTGCCTTGCCTACCTGGGCAGCGGACGAGTTCACGCTCTATGAATTGCTGCCGCCTGAGACGCATCAATTTGCCATTACCTATGACGTAACGGCAACGCAGGAAGGAGCGCCGTTTTTCTTTAATCCCATCCGTCCGGGATCGGTGGCGACCAAAGAACGGGTAGTTGAACGCAGCACCGGCAAAGAGTTGAAGTTTGAAGTGGTGAATGGCAAAGAAGCAAAAGCGAGTGGGCTTGTACCGCCGCAGACGCAGGATAAAGACGAGTTCATTAAAGTCTACTTGCCTGGGCCAGTGCCGAAGAATGGCGAGACACGCATCCGTATTTTTAAGACGTACACAGACGCTGCTTCTTACACCTTGACGGATAACAAACTGGTTTTTACACGACCGCTGGGTATTAAACGCAATGTGGTGGTGCTGCCCAAGGGTTGGGAACTGATTGAATGCGCGTCGCCGGGAATTGTTTCTACTGATGCTGATGGCCGTGTCCGAATCAGTTTTCTTAATGATCGCGACGATCAACTGCCAGTGAAGATTGTGGCGCGGAGGCTGCCATGAAGAGAATTTTATGTCTGGGCATAATCGCGATTTCAATGCTGGCAGCCGCGCAGCAGGAGTCATTCCATCGCGCGGAGCAGGACCGCGAGATCAGTTACTGGCTGCTGGATCCTGCAACGCATCAATTCAAGATTTCGCATGACTTTACCGTGACGCGCGTGGGGCAGAAATCCGTACACAGCTTTGTAAGGAAGGGAAGCGTGGTTTCTCCGGATGCGGAGATGACCGATCTGGATACCGGAAAGCCGCTGAAGACTTATACGGTGAAAGGCAAAGATGTGAACGCGCTGGGATACTATCCTGAGCCGGTTGATCCTGAGTCGCTGGCGGTGCAAGGAGACCTGGAGCATGCAGTAGGGGAAGGCCAATCAACACGCGTGCGGGTGCAGGAAACTTATACCGATCCGGTTGGTTATGTGCTGCAGGATGGCGAACTGGTCTGGACGCGAACGCTGGGCCGTCCTTTGAATTACGTTACGCTGCCCGCGGGATGGATGCTGACATCCGTCAACACGCCTGCGGTGATTACGCTAGATGAAGAAGGACGCATAAAGCTGCGGTTTATCAATACCCGGAATGGCGACCTGGCGATTGTGATCAAAGCAAAGAGAAGGCCAGAGAAGAAATAATTATTGTTTTCTTCTTTGCCGCGCCACTTCATACATCACGATGGCTGCGGCAACGGAAACATTCAATGACGGCACCTTCCCCAGCATGGGGATTTTTACCAGGAAGTCACATTTTTTGCGGATTTGCTCATGCAGCCCATGCCCTTCAGCCCCTAACACCAGGGCACAATCCATTTTGTAGTCGAGTTGGTCATAAAGCATATCGCCGCGTTCGTCGAGCCCCACTGTCCAGAGATTGCGTGATTTTAAGTCTTCCAGCGCGCGGCCAGCATTGGTGACGCGCGCAACCGGCAGATATTCTGAAGCGCCAGCGGAAGCTTTGACTACGGTCCCCGTAACGCCAACAGCGCGCCGCTCCGGAAGAATGATGCCATCCGCGCCCGCACCTTCCGCTGTGCGGATAATGGCTCCCAGATTATGCGGGTCTTCAATGCCATCCAGCAGCAGGACGAACGAGTGTTGCCCGCGCTTTTGCGCCAAAACATCTTCAAGATCGGCATATTGTTTTTCTGCCGTGACTGCAACCACGCCCTGATGGCTGGCGGTATTGGCCAGACGCGTAAGCTGGTCACGCGGCATGGTGCGCAGAGGAATGCCTGCTGTGCGGCAGAGCTGGGCGATTTTCTGAATGCGAGCGTCGCCGCGTCCTGGTGTGATGGCGACATAATCAAAGCCGCGTCCGCGCGCGGAGAGCGCTTCTTCAACAGCGTGAATGCCGAAAATAATCATGTGGATAAAGCCAGCTTATCCAGTGTTTCAGCAAACCGCGCCTGAGACAAGAGAATGGTGAACAAGGCAATAAAAAAGCGGGACGAAAAAAATCGTCCCGCTAATTGCAATCAATCTAAGACCGGGATTACTGGCCAGTTCCCTGATACGGCGTAAGCTGGTCGGCAATCTTGCTTTTATCGCCGACAACCACAATGGTCATTTTTTTGGGGTCAAGATATTTTTGCGTCATCTGCTGCACCTGCTGTGGGGTAACGGCAAAAACATTCTGCACGTAATTTTGCAGATATTTATCGCCAAGATTGTGCAGGTCAACAAAAGCAAGCTGGTTGATGATGCCGCCGCGTGAAGAGTTTTGCAGCACAAAGATGCCACTCATATAGTCTTTGATACCCTGCAATTCATCGGCAGAGGGAGCCTCATTCCTAAGGCGGTCTACCTCACCGAATATTTCCTTGATGGAAGGGCCGGTGACGGCGGTGGTGACGTCAGCGACTTCTGCCCAATATCCATCACGATAACGGGCGGAGATGAAGCTGAATGGCGAATATGTGTAGCCCTTTTGCTCGCGAATGTTGGAGGTAATGCGCGAGCCAAAAGAGCCGCCAAGAATCGAATTGGTTACGGAGAGCGGAATATAGTCTGGATTGCTTGGATCAATGGTGGGCAGCCCAATGTAAACAGTGGATTGCGTCGCATCAGGCCGGTCCACCAGGACGAATTCGCGCTTGGTCGAAGGTTTGGGAATGTTGATCAACGGCTCCGGGCCGTGTGCCCAGGCGGAAAAGGAATCCGTGATGGCCTTCTTCATGGCCGGAGCATCAAATTTTCCCGCCACATAAATATGGGTGCGAACAGCGCCAAAATTTTCTTTATAGAATTTCTGGATTTCAGCGATGCTGAATTTGTTGATCATCTCTTCTGTAGGGTATGTACGCCCGTAAGGATGATCAGGGTAAAGCGCCTTGGCAAACTGCTCCGCGGCAAGCGGCTGTGACTGGGATTTTGTGATGGCAAGGCGGCGCAATGCATCCTGCTTGAGCCGTGCCAGCTCTGATTCCGGCAGCAAGGGGTGCTGGACAACATCAGCGATCAGGGCAGCCATTTTAGGACCGAATTCAGAGAGCACATCAGCGTAAACGCTTGTTGTATCCTCATCCACATCGACACGCAGAGAGCCGCCCATGGAAGCGGCTTCCTGCGCCACCTGCGCAGCGCTGCGGGAACTGGTGCCGCCATCCTTCAATAAGCGGCTCACAATATCAGAGAGCCATATCTGGTCAGCAGACTCGTTCAGCGATCCAACCCGAATTTCTGCAAGAACAGAAACTTTGGGCAAGGAGCCATAAGGCGCCAGCGTAACTTCCAGCCCATTGGGCAGTTTAAATTTCTCTGTGCGCGGGACAGCGAACGGTTTAGGCGGCCCTCCGGCAGGAGGAGCCTGTTTCTGCGCGGCTGGTTTTTCGGCAGGCGCTGCTGGTTGCTGTGCGGTTGCAGGCAGGGCCCAGACCAGAGCCATGCCGGTAATCATGATCAGCTTGAAAACAGTTTTCATCTCATGGCTCCTTAGTTTCCAGAAGTTCCTGATTTAGCCGGTTCAGGTGCTGCCGCTTTGGGCTCAACCACCAGAACCGTGCGGTTTTGCGGACGTAGATATTCCTGCGCGGTTTTTTGAATCAGCGCCGGCGTGATCTTGCGGAACTCAGATTCAATGGTATTTACGCGCGCGGGATTGTCGTCAAACAAGGCGAAACTGCAAAGCAGATCGGCCAGGCCGATTCCGTTGGCGGCGCCAACGGTGTTATAGAAATCAGAACGCAACTTGATTAAGGCACGATCCAGCGTGGCCTGGTCCACCGGCTTGCTCCGCAATGGCTCAATTACGGAATCCATGGAAGAGAGAATTGTCTCCGGCGTAACGTTGTTGTCATAGAACATGGCTGCTGTCCAGAGCATGGGGCCGTTGTAGTTGTACATATTGCCGAGCAGATTGATTCCGCCATTCACGCTGGCGGTAAGTTTCTTTTTCTTGACCAACTCCTGATAAAAGAGGCTGTCATCGCCCTGAAGAAGAAGTTCATTGATCATGCCCATGGCGTAATACTCAGGCGTGTTGCGGTCCGGCATGTGATAAGCCACGGCAATGGCCGGACGTTTTGCTTGCGCATCTGGTTTGCTGGCACGCTTTTCTTTTTCCTGCCGTGGTTCTGTCAGGTCCGGCAGTTTAGGTTGAGCGGGCGAGGGAATGGCCGCAAAATATTTCTGGACCCATTGCTTAGCCTGGGCTGGGTCAAAGTCGCCGACAACGGCAAGCGCCGCGTTGCTGGGGATGTAATACGTCTTGAAAAATTTCTCCACATCTTCAAGCTTGGCTGCTTCAATGTCTTTCAGATCGCCATAAAAATTATGCGCGTTATACCAGTTGCTGTTGGCATACTGCGGCATATCCACCCAGGGAAAGCCACCATAAGGCCGGTTGAGCACGTTCACTTTTACTTCATTTCCCACCACGCCCTGCTGGTTCTTGAGGCTTTCTTCTGTAATGTTCAGTCCGCGCATGCGGTCGGCTTCAGCCCAGAGCGCCGTTTCCAATTTGTTAGATGGGAGCGTTTCAAAGTAGTTGGTGAAATCAAAGCGCGTAGAGCCATTCAGCGTGCCGCCATTCTTCTGCACCAGCTTAATGAACTCCATTTTGCCCAGATTTTGCGAACCCTGAAACATCATGTGCTCAAACAAATGGGCAAACCCGGTGCGGTCTCGCGGTTCCACGCGGAAACCAATGCGGTAATACACGGCCACAGCCACGGTTGGGGCCGTGTGGTCAGGCGAGAGAATCACACGCAATCCGTTGGGCAGTTTGTAATATTCCACCGGAACGGTGAAAGATGGCGCTGCAGGCGCTTTCTGCGCAAGCATGAGCGCCGGGACCATCAACAAAACAAGAACAAGCTGAAGCAGGCGGGACACCTTCATGTGTGCCTCCAATAGTTGACTGAAAGTCAAAACAAGTTAATCTGTGGATAGTTGAAATTGCAAGGCTATTTGCTTTAGACGAAAGCGATTCTGCGCAGTGAGCAGAGGAGATCTATATTTTTAATGGCGCAGAAGAGAAAAAGACGGCAATCGCGAGTGATACTTTCCATTGCTGGATATGACCCTTCGTCCGGAGCGGGAATTACCGCTGACATCAAGACCATTGCGGCGCATGGTTGCTATGGCGTGAGCTGCATTACCGCGTTGACAGTGCAATCCACGCAAGGTGTAAAGCGTGTTAAGCCCGTGCAGGGAAGTGTAATAGCCGAGACGCTGGAGCATCTGGCGGATGATCTTGAGATTACGGCGATCAAGATTGGGATGCTGGGTTCGGCGGAAGCGGCCAAAGCTGTGGCTGCTTTTCTGAAGCGATATGAGCCGAAAATTGTGGTGCTTGATCCCATTATCCGGTCCTCTTCCGGGGCTGAGCTTCTTTCAAAAGAAGGATTGC
>DASRCD010000503.1:0-7120 GCA_035653315.1 Candidatus Angelobacter sp. | reverse complement strand
AGAAAGATAAATAGATCGCAGATTGTTCAACATGCGCGTGAGCATCTGGCGTCGTGTGACCGGCAGCAGAAATTCCGGCTGCAATGCGACCTGGCCGGAGTAGATGTCTTTGAGCTTCTGCCGGCAGTCTTCTTCGGTCACAATGGAGCCGCGTTCAAAAGCGTCAATCAGGATAGAGCGGCCATCCACGTCATAATGCTTCAACAGAAAATGTCCCGGCATGCCTACGCCGAACAGCGGAAAGCCCACACGCCGCGCCACTTCCATATAGAGCAGCGCCAGGGTAATGGGAATGCCCAGGCGGCGGTCCAGAACGTCATGCAGGAAAGAATTGCGGGGATTGTAATAATCAACGCTGTTGCCGCGGAACATCTCTTCCTGAAACAGCACTTCATTCAGCGCGGCAATCATCTGTGAAGGATCGTCCCAGTCTTGAATCTTTGCGGCAACACGGCGCGCCAGGTCTTCCACGTGATGCACATAGTGCTCAATATCCAGGTTGGGATCTTCAATCCGGGCAAAGGTAAGCGCGGCGCGCAGTAGGTCAACATTTTCATCCTGAATTTCTGAGCGCACCAGCCCGGAAAAAGCCTGAATCACATCTGCATTTGCTCCGGTAACCACATTTCAATTTTAACTGAATTTTACGGCTATTTCCCCGTACTCGGGCCCGCTTTGGATTTCCAGAGACGATGCGGAAGAAGATAAGTAAAGCCGGCAAATGCTTCCCACTGCGTGGATGTGCTTGTAAGGCCGTGCTGGAAGCCCGTATCCACCACAAGATTGCGCTGCACAGGATAGGAGACAGCCCAGAGATTTCCCACGGCATTGCCTCTTAGAAATGGCTGGGTAAAGTGCCACAATTCGGCGGCAATTGTGAATTTCTTAAGCGGATGGGAAATAGAAATCGTCTGGCCAAACTGGGCCCGTCCAACCTGATCTTCCTTTTGCTCATTGAACATGCCATTCAAATCGAAATGAAATCCCGCCAGGTCCTTGCTGATCAGCAATAGAAAGCTGTGCTCGGGAGTTCCAATATCAAGATCGGGTGCGCTGCTGGTATAAACGTGCTTGAAGTAGCTGAGTGAAATGGTAGGGACCTGATCATGGCCGGGAATGACCACCGCCTGCACGCCCGCCAACACATCACCGGCATTGAACTCATGCACCGGTCCAAGACCGCTGTGGACCAGTGGTTCACTTTGCAACAGAAATTGCAGCCTTGGCGCCACCGTTAATTTTGTTACTTGATTGATGCCGACCCGGCTTGAAAATTCAGCTGAGTCCGCGGCAAAAAGAATTCCATTTTCAAATTGCAGATAGCCAATCGGCGTCAAAGTGGCAGGCGTGGCCACCGTAGGCCGCGCCGGGTTGGCCTCAGGAACTTCCTCCGCCTGCTCTTGCCCGTACGCCGGAAGAATGGCGCAAAAGAAACATACTGTAATCACAACAGTTTTTATTTTCACGTTTCTGATTAAACCCGAATGCGTCCATTTTATTCCCAGCTATTCCAGGAACAGTTCACAAAAATGCCGGGACTGCTTTCAGGCATGTCCCGGCATGAATGCAATGCTAGAAATGGAACCCAATCTGCGCCGTATACGATCTGGGCGTGACAAAGTGCGTTCCACTGAAGGTTGAGAGGAAGTTATACAGCGCGGTCTTGTTAGTAATGTTGATTGCGTTAAGCTGCAAGCTCCACTTGTAACGGTCGCCATGAAAGATGTTGTCATGTCCCACGGCCACATCAAAGAGATTGCGCGGAGCAATCCGGGGTGGATTGCGGTCATCGTTCTCAGTGCCCGGGGATGGGATGGAGATGCGGGTTGAACCGAATTGCGATGGTGCGCAACTGGTCAGAGGCGCGGTGAGGGTCGGAAAGACATTGCCGCAGAACAAACCGGCTTGTAACTGCTGGTCCGCTGTCAGTCCGGTTAAATCCACCGGCGTTGTGCCATCAATAGCAAATGGAACAGCCCCGGCAACCAGGCCGCTGTCATAACGCCAGTTGAACCCGGCCCACGGCCCGCGTTTGCCCAACTGATATTGCAGGTGCAAGGTCTCATTGAAAGCCTCATCGTGATCGATGCGGAACGGGGTAATATCTCCGGTTCCAATTGTTCCCGGTGGAACTGCACCGGCGCCGCCCAGTTGCGGAGTAAAGAAACGCGACTGCACGCTGGAAAAGACAAACAGCGCGGTAAAGCCATGGAAGTTCGGCACGCTTACGCGCCCGGCAAAGCCCGGGATCTTGGAGTTATGCCATTCAATGGGAAAAGTAAGCGGTGTGCTGCCGAAGACGCCGAAATCGTACGCATTGTGCGTGTACTTCCAGACATACTCGCCGGAAAAGACCAGGTATTTTCCGAACGCCTGTTCCAGGCCGGCATGAAACTCATTGCGCCAGCCGGGAGAAAAAGGCGTAGTGGTGTTAGCAATGCAAAACAAAAGCGGATTTAATACCGGATTAGCACATCCGGTGCTGGAAATAATCAGGTTCTCATTAAAGGGCGTTTCCAACAGCCTGGCATACGAAACACGCAGCACTGTACTGGTTTTCTTGACGTTATAGGCAATACCGATTCGCGGCTGGATCTCATTGTGGGAAACAAAGCCGTTATACATATCGTCGCGAACGCCCACGTTAAAAGTCCAGCTTCCCGCGGTGATGGCATCCTGCAGGTAAGCAGAAAGCAATTTGATATCGGTATGGCCATTGAAGGGGAAAAGGCCGCCTCCACGAGTCAGGTCAGCGGGTAAAAGCAAACTGTTGAAATCCGGATTGGCTGAGCCGCCGACATTCGTCCCGCCGCCGCATTGCCCGGGATCGGTAATAGAGGGATCGGTGTTTGGACTTCCATCGCTATTAAGACAGACTGGGTTTAGTGTGGGATCAACAATGCCGAATTTATCGTGTTCATCAAGAAAAGTATGCTGATACGTTACTCCGGCCTTCACGTTATGAATGCCTTTCACATGAGAAAGATCAGTGCGGACGCCCACATTGGTCAGCCTGCGATCCTGTGCCAGGGTTTCCTGTTGCAGGGCCGGAGCGAGATCTGCAAACGGATTATCACTGGGATAGTAGTTGAACTGATCATGCCTGACGAAAGCTCCCAAGGTGAAAACAGTTGTCGGGCTGATCAGGTGGTTCCATGTGGGAGCGATATTGAAAGTCCTGATCTGGGCGCGCTGGTCTGCCGGGCCTACGGGAACGCCATTTGGACCAAGGCCGCCGTTATCCACTATCAGCCCGGACCATGCGTCTGCCGTCTGGGCATCAAAGGTATTGGGCACCTGAAACCAGGAGCGCGTAAATCCCAGGTTCAGGTGGACGGAATCAGCCTCGGATAGCTGGAAGTCCACACGATCAAAAATATTTTGCTCATTGCCTTTGTCATGCAAGATGGTGAGTTCCGGCGTATCGAGAAAACGCCCGCTGTTCAGTCCGCTGATGGAGATGAAATTTCCCCATTTCTGACCACCGTAAGCCAGGTTGAAGTCCGCAGTAGAAGTTCCAAAGCTGCCATAGGACGTGTTGAAAGCGCCATGGGGCGTGGTAACGCCCTGGCCGGAGCGCGTTGTTACGTTGATGACGAGGCTGGCTTTTTCTCCAAATTCGGCCGGCGGCGCACCAGAGATGACCGTCATATTTTCCACGGCATCCAGCGGAATCTGATTGGAGAAAATTTTGCTTTGCTGGTCGGTAATCGGCTGGCCATCCACTGAGAAGGAGTTTTCCGCGTGATCACCCATTCCATGAAACAGGCCGTTGGAATCCGCGGCAACACCGGGAGAGGCCAGCGTAACCAGAGAACTCACGGACGAAGATGCGCTTTCAAGCGGAATCTTATCGAATAGTCCTCGGTCTATATCAGTGTGGAACGTTGTATCAGCCTCCACCAGGTCGGCAGATCCGGCCTCCACCGTTACTGACTCGCTTGCGCCGCTCAATTTCAAGGCAACGGCGATATTGGATGGCACAACTGACCGGACATCCACGTCCTGTGAGAATGGAGCAAAACCTTTGATCGTCACGGTGAGGTGGTATGGGTTGAAAGGAACATTCGGGAAGCTGAACCTTCCGGTTCCGTCGGTAGTGGTTGTGCGTGTATAACCGCTCACAGGATTATGAATTTCAACCTGGGCGCCAGGAACCACGGCGTTTGTTGGATCAGTCACAGTGCCCTGAATAATTCCAGAACTGGACGTTTGAGCAGAGGCCTGGTAACAAAACAGGAATACGAGAGTAATAAATGCGAGCGCAGAAACACACAAAAATGCCTTCATGGAAATACGCATAGCTCCTCCAATGCTTGTGAATGAAGCGTGAATGGGGAAATAAATTGTTTTCTGCGGAGAAGGCTAGGCTGAGGGTGGAGGACGCGAGGAATACGGAGACAAATGCAGCTCTGTCTTGTGCTCCGTCTTCAGCAGAAGGCCCAGGACACCAGTCTGCCGGAAAATGATATTGGTGTGCGCCGCGGTGGCCACACGCACTGCCGAGTGCAACAGCGGGCATACAGAACAATGCCTGGCGTCTTTTTCCAGCCCGTCAAGGTGGTAATGCAACGCCTGCGCCGCCATTGATCCCAGCACCAGCACCAGGCAGGCGATAACCAGCCATGGCGGGATCCAACGAGCGATGTTGCCTTTTTTTTGTTTCATAGCGAATAAAATCTTCTTACACGATTTGCCGGGTACGAATTTCCACTGACTCAGGCGCTTGCTGTTTTGCCGGGAAGAAGATTGCCTTAGCAATGGCCATGCATATCAGTACCGCCCCAAAGGTGCAGACTATGGTTGCGCCGGTTGGCGTATCAAAAAGCACAGAACAATAACAACCCAACGCTGAAACCAACGTTCCCATGGTCCAGCCAATAGCTAAACGCGTGCCGATACGGTCAGCAAACAGCATGGCGCCGACGGAAGGCACAACCAGATAGCAAAACACCAGCAACACGCCAGCAATCGCTACGGAGGAAGTTACGACGAAACCAAAGGATGCATAGAAAAGGAAATCCCAAAGCCGCACATTGAGGTTGGGTAGATTCGTATGTCCTTCAACAGAATTGTGGCTGAGTGAAATTGCCAGAAATTTTTTGCGGAAGATGAAATGAAAAAGCCCGATGGCCCCATAGAGTATGGCTGTCTTGATCACGTCATGCTGCGAAACCGCAAGAATGTTGCCGACAAGCATATCTTTCAAATGCTCGGTTTCACCAGTGGCTTTGCTCATGGCAATGATCGCCGCCGCGGAAGCCACAGCATAGGTAATGCCGATAAACGCCTCCAGCGGGATGCGTTTTTGTTTAGAGCGCACAAAAGTGAAGATCGCAGCTCCGACAAAGGTGAATCCCAGACTCATCCAGTAAGCGCCGGCGCCGTGAGGGTCCATGCCGATCAGGATGGCGGTGGTCGCGCCCAGAGCGGCAATCTGCGCCAGCGCAAGGTCAACGAATATCACGCCGCGTTCCACAACGTGCACCCCCAGATAGGCGTGAATGCCAGTCAAAATCAAACTGGCAAGAAAAGGAAGAATCAGGAATTGAAGGATTTCCATGCGCTCTTATTTTGTCTCCTCAAAAGCCTTGGTCAGCACTGCGATGTCGTAATCAAATAATTTGAAATAGTCGGTTATCTCCGGCTTGCCGCCCACTGAAGGCATCATCACTACGACTTTTCCATTCACCATGCTGGCAACAGAGTTGGGCGTCTTAAGATCGAAGTATGGCTCAATCAACTCAATCTTCACATTCTCCCGCTTCATCTGGTTTACAACTTCCAGCGTATGAGAAGGCGTAGGCGGAATACCGGGACGCGGTTCGATGTAAGCAACCACATCCAAGCCAAAGTGCTTGGCAAAATTGGGCCAGGAACGATGGTAGGTGACGACTTTTCGCCCGCGGTACGGCGCCATCTGCGCCATCCATTTTTTATCAGCATCAGCCAGGCGTTTTTCAAAATCCTGTTCGCGCTGCTGGAAATAAGCCTGGTCCGGCGGGTCCATTTCAGACAGTTTGTTGGCAATGCCCTTCGCAATGCGCCGTCCATTGTTAGGATCGAGCCAGTAATGTGGATTACCCAATGGATGAACATCGCCTTCCGCGCGGGTGATATTGCCCTGGGGAATTTCCAGGATTTCTGCAAACTGTGACGCATCAAGATAACCCTGGCCACCAGGCTGGATTTTGCCATTGCCGCTTTGAGTGATGAGCGGAGGAAGCCAGCCAATCTCTAATTCCAGGCCGACAAGGACCAGCAGGTCGGCATTGCGGAGCTTGAGTAGGAAGCTTGGCTTAGGCTCAACAAAGTGCGGGTCTTGGTAGCCCTTGGCAAGCGCTTCGACATCTACTTTGTCGCCGCCGACTTCCTGGGTAAGCGAAGCCAGATCAGGCAACGTGGTAATTACCTTGAGTTTTTTTGCTTCGGCAGCAGAAGGCAGAAGCAGTGTTGCAGTAAGCACTGCGCTGAGAACAATACAGGATAATTTCGAACGTAAATTCATCATCTCTCCAGGGTTAGACGCCTAAAAATCAGAATGGGTGTGCGCCATGTGCACCTAAGGCAAACTGTAATTGTATAAACGCTTCATGGGCGTCAAAGTTCTGGGCATAACGGGTAAACCTATATTGGCCACGGAGTTGCGAGAATTCGCTTGGCCAGTAAGTCAGCACCAGTGAAGCTCCCTTATCAGTAAGAGAGGCGTCAAATGGGCGGTCAGACTGGTCTGCACGTGCGCCTATAAACCAGCGCCGCGCAAATTGATAGTCAGCTGAGGTATAGAAGCCGAACGCCCGTTGGAACCCGCTGCGCACAAATGTAGGACAGGTAAAAAAGGCGCATACCGTAGTGCTGGGCTGGTCCTGCTGCCGCCAGATAAACTCGCTGCGCGCAATAAATGAGTGATAAATCGAGCGTTGTAAGGGCTTCCAGCGGAGCGTAGCATCCACGCCGTACAGGTGGGTGATGAAATCACTGCCAAAAAGATTGTGCCCGCGTGAATAAGAAGCGCCTATATCCAGGTTGGTGCTGTCCGTCAGGTCTTTATACGTGCGTAGATGGCCTACCACGCTCACGTCATTCTTTTCGGAAGAGGTGAAAACATCGGACGAATCGC
>DASRCD010000502.1:0-2437 GCA_035653315.1 Candidatus Angelobacter sp. | reverse complement strand
GTTTTTAATGTAGGCCGCGCCGCTTTTGCAGGTTCAACGCTGTTGCGCGACCTGAACGCAAACCAGATTGAGGCAGCCGCCGCGCAGTTCGACAGATGGGACATAGCAGGAGGCCACATCGTAGCGGGACTGCTGCGCCGTCGCGAGGCCGAAGAAGCATTGTTTGAGGGCGACATCCCAACACAATAATGCTTTTGCTCAACGTGCTCAAAGCTGACCGCACCAAAGCACGAAGAACCTGCTTTTTGCGTCTACGAGGCTTCCCTGAATCAGCCAAAGAAGACCGCTGGAGAAACATGGAACCGGCGGCCACGCCGCTCGATGTGGTCTTTAATTCATCTCCCGCTTGCCGGAGAGTACAAGCGAAACCGTGCTCTCCGCGCCACCACGTACATTTTAGAGTCCATTGTCATTTTGAAAAGCCGAGCATGAAGTCAATAAGAATCAAAAAAAAGATCCAAAATTCAGATCTAATTTTTAGATCTGATGATATATTTATTCTATGAGCACACCATTCAACCGGCCAGAAACCCTAGAGGTAATCGTGGGGCCAAAGCTTTGGTCAGGGGCACAGATTATAAGTGGATTTATGCCAGCAGGGGTTCTTATTCCGGACGGCTTTGAAGTGCCTGTATATGACACGAGGACTAAAAAGGGATATCAGCGGCAACCACAAGAAGCAAGAATCAATTCTCTTGCTGCCGATTTGAGAAAACAGCGAACTGACCTACCCACCGCAATCCTTCTCAATCTGCGGGGCGCTGATAAAACGAAAATACTTCAAGGCAATGTTTTATACCTGACCGATACCCTGGGCCGCCCATTACGGTTTCATATCGTAGATGGGCAGCATCGAGTGCTTGCTCTCAAAAAACTTATCGAAGAGGAGAAAGATACTGATCGTTGGTCTGAGTTTAAGGTGCCGTTTGTTTCGTTTCTGGCGGCTACCGAACTTGAGGAGATGAAACAATTTTACATAGTCAATTCAACGGCAAAATCCGTAAAAACAGATCTAGCCCTAACCTTACTGAGAAAACGAACTGATCATGAACCTGACTTATATGAAGCACTTCAAGAACGTGGAAAACAATGGCAAGTAGATGGTCAATCTTTAGTCGAGCGATTAGCCGAAGAATCACGAATTTGGCGCGGGCGCATTCGGCTTCCTGGAATGGAAAAGGGCGAAACAACAATTCCTTCTGCATCTCTCATAACGTCCCTTAAGCCATTACTATCGTCGCCCTACTTCGGTCGTTTGAAACCCGATCACCAGATGAAAGTTTTGGATGCATATTGGCAAGGAATTCGCGAAGTATTACGACCAGCATTCGATGATCCGGATCAGTACGCAATTCAAAAGGGCATAGGGGTCATGGTGATGCACGCTATCTTTCCTCATGTACTGGAATGTGTTCGAAATCGGGGCATGCAAACTACAGAACCGGAAGCGTATAAATCAGTTCTCGAACTGGCTTTGAATCAATTACAAGGGGAGAACAGTTCAGGAGATTCGGTAAGTGGTGTGGATTTTTGGGCATCTGCCCCCAAAGGCGCAGCAGGTTCTTACAGCAGTAGCGCAGGGCGTCGCGTATTGATTGCAAAGATACAACAATTGCTTCCTCAGATTGAGGCTGAATGATACAAAGTTCGCAGCGTACGCTGAAAAGCGGCCCAATTGTGGACCGCTCATCAGCATACAGAACCATAACCGCAATCGGCTGCAACCGATTGCTTAACGGCCCAATCCCCAAGGGATCACCTAGCAATGCTGTGATTTTTGCACATGGGGGACATTAAGGGCAAGGAGAAACAACATGAATGCTAACGTGTTGTTTAAACCAGGCGACACTGTTGAAGCTTCAGGCGTCTATACAGTGATGCATGATAAGTACCACCTGCAAAATCACGACGTGACTTGCGTTTTCGGCAAACCGTTTCCACCTTGCCGTGGATGTGGTCAACGCGTACGATTCCGCGCAAAATGCTTGGCACAGCATATTGCTTATCACGACTCATTCAAGTAATGCGGCGAAGGGCGGCGTATAGCCGCCCTTCAGTTGCGGGGAGTGACCCGAGCTTTTCGGCTTAAGCATGGCAGTTTTTCGTCTCCGTTCCGGCCTTCAGGAGTCGCAGTTATCACCAGAATATTGTGAAAACCATTTCCACAGCCTGAGCCCTGTCAAGTTCCTGGCGCAACGCCCAGCCTAAGTTATTGATTCTACAATTTATTTGTTATAACGACTATTTACCGGAAATTTCCCCTCCAGTTGGTATCCTGAATATAGAAGGATGAATACCGCGATCCTGCGCTTATTCTCAACAACAGCATAACCCCATTTTTATCAATACTTTGCCCGTAACCCTTGTATCTGGAAGATTTTACAGATAGCCCATTCGCAAGTCATTTGTTTTGAAGAATTTATAAAAATAGACAAGG
>DASRCD010000501.1:0-6360 GCA_035653315.1 Candidatus Angelobacter sp. | reverse complement strand
AGCACTCAGCGCGAGATTCACCTTTGCCACCGTACCCGGCATGCGGTAATTCTGCAATTTCATAACAAAATCCGGCGTGAGGTGAATTGGGTCCACCAGTTTGAGCAGGGTGCGGCGTGGATCTGCATTGGAAACTACGGTTTTTGCCGCGATTTCTTCACCACTCGCCAATATCACACCAGTAGCGGCGCCATCTTTAATTTTGATTTCGTGAACTTCAGCTCCGGTACGAATCTCCGCTCCTGCTTCTTTGGCCGATGCCGCCATGGCCTGTGTAACCGCACCTATTCCCCCGACAGCAAAGAATGCGGAACCGGCGGGATGCGTATCGCCTGCCGCGCGAATCAGCAGAACAAGGCTGCTGCCTGCTGACCACGGTCCCAATGCTGTGCCAAAAATTCCACGTGCGGCAATCACAGCGCGCAGAAGTTCTGTTTCAAAAAATTCAGCAACAAGGTCGGCTACCGCCATAGGCCCCCAGCGCAAGAGCCGGTACATGTCTTTTTTGCCCAGCTTGCGCAGGTTACGCCCCGTTTGCAGCATGGCCCAGAGATCAGAGCGGCTGGGATCATCAATGTTCGGAGGAGCCAGCTTCAGCGCATCACCAATGACTCGGCCAATTTTCTGCAATGACTCTTGAAATACCGGATAATGGACGGCATCTTTTTGGGAAAATTTTGCAATTTCCTGAGCCGCCAGCTTTGCATCATTCGACAGGCTCAGCGCGCGGTCATCCGGGGAGAGCGCAGTCACTCCTATTTCTGGTGTGATCGATTTCAATCCGTGGCGTTCCAACTGCATGTCACGCACAACTTCCGGCAGCAACGGGCCGGTGGAATGTGCCAGCGTGGAACAGCGGAAGCCGGGAGAAAATTCTTCTGTAATTGCCGCTCCGCCGGTTTGCGATCGCCGCTCAAGCACAAGAGGTTTAAAGCCGGCTTTAGCCAGATAAAAGGCAGTTACAAGACCATTGTGGCCGCCGCCGATGATAACAACGTCGCGAGTCTCAGCCATGGGCTAGCTCGCTCCATCTTTCAGGATTTCCAACGCAGCCAGCCGCCCAGGCGCTCCCATAATGCCCCCGCCAGGATGCGTGGCTGATCCGCACATATAAAGGTTTTTAATGGGCGTGCGGAACTGTGCATAACCGGGAACAGGCCGCAAAAAGAAAAGCTGCTCCAGTGAAAGTTCGCCTTGAAAGATATTGCCCTCGCTCAATCCAAATTCGCGCTCCAGGTCCAGCGGAGTCAGCACCTGCTTGTTGATGATGATGCTTTTTATGTTCGGCGCGTATTCAGCAATTGTATCGATCACGGTGTTGCCAAAAGCTTCACGCTCACTGTCCCAGTTCAAACCCGGGCGAAGCTTGTACGGTGCGTATTGCACAAAGCACGACATCACGTGTTTTCCCGGCGGCGCAACAGAAGGGTCGGTGAGTGAGGGAATCACCATGTCAATGTAAGGACGGCGAGAGAAGTTCCCATACTTGGCGTCATCATAGGCGCGTTCCATGTATTCCACGCTGGGCGAAATGGAAATTGCGCCGCGCAGATGCGCACCTGGGCCAGGCAGGCATTTAAAGTCAGGTAACGTATCCAGAGCAATATTCACCTTGCCGGACGAGCCGCGAAACTTATAACGCCGAACGTCTTCCAGAAACTCTGTGGGAAGCTGGTTTTCTTCAATGAACTTGATAAAGGTGAGGCGCGGGTCAACGCTGGAAGAAACCACGTCGCCATAGATTTCATCGCCATTTTGCAGGACCACGCCCTGCGTGCGATTGCCCTTGACGATGATTTTTGCGATCGGCGATTGCGTGCGGATTTCAACTCCAGCCTCGCGTGCAGCATCGGCGATGGCGTTGGAGATTGCGCCGGTGCCTCCACGGGCAAAGCCCCAGGAACGGAAAGCACCGTCAATTTCACCCATGTAATGGTGCAGCAGAACGTAAGCCGTTCCTGGTGAGCGCACGCCAAGAAACGTGCCGATGATTCCTGAAGCTGACATGGTGGCCTTGAGCACGTCAGTCTCAAACCACTGGTCCAGAAAATCAATGGCGCTCATAGTCATTAACTGGACTTGGTTGTATTTGTCTTCGCTGGACATACCCTGAAATCGCCTGCCAATAAACAACATCTTCATCAATTCGCGCGGATTCAGGGTGGCGGGATCGGGAGGTACCATGCTGAGAATCGGCTTTACAAAGCGACACATAGCCTGCATAGCCTTGCCAAATTCCTCATATGCTTCCGCATCCAGCTTGGAATGCCGGGCGATCTCTCGGCGTGTCTTGCCATGATCATTCACGCGCCAGAGATAATCGCCATTGGGCATGGGCGTGAACGTGCCATCGAGCGGCAGAATTTCCAGACCATGGCGGGGGAGATCAAGATCGCGAATGATCTCCGGCCGCAGCAGCGAAACGACATAAGAACAGACAGAAAACTTAAAGCCAGGAAAGACTTCTTCTGTTACGGCTGCACCACCCAGCACATGGCGGCGCTCCAGCACCAGTACTTTTTTGCCCGCGCGGGCCAGATAAGCGGCGTTCGTAAGACCGTTGTGCCCGCCACCGATCACGATGACATCATATTTTTTTGAACCGTTGGAAGTGGAAGCCATATTCCTAAAAATCGCTATAGCTTAAAACATTTTCAAATCATTTTATCGGAGGGTGGAAAGCTTGTCTGTGACTACAAATCCAGAACCAGCTTTAGCCCCGCATCAATCTCCGCTCTTAGTTGCCCTGAAAGTTTTCCGAGTTCTTCAGTCAGAAATGAACGATCCAGGGTAAGGAGTTGAGAAACATTCACGACCGAATCACGTGGCAATCCTGTAACGGACGAAGGAAGTAACACGTTGCCGGGTGCTTCAGCCAGGCGCAGATTACTGGAGATCACCGCAACAATCACAGTATGAATCCGGCTGCGATTGAAAGAATTAGCTTGAATAATCAGCACGGGACGCCGGAACCCTGGCTCCGAGCCGCGTGGGTCAGGCAAGTCAGCCCACCAAATCTCTCCGCGAGTCACGATTCGTTACCAGGAATCACGTTCAAGAGACTTCACTTGTAAAAGATGAAAAGCTGGATCCAGCTTCGCCGGTTCCTTGGAATAAATTTCGTTCAGCCGTTCTGTAATCCCGCTGGTCTTGCGTCGCTCCAGAAACTCAGCTAGTGCTGTCGCATACAACTGGCTTCGCGACATTTTGAGCCTGCGCGCAGTGATTTCAGCAAGCCGGAAAAGATCCTCTGGAAGCGAAATTGCCGTCTTCATGTTTTACAGTATAACACAAGTTATACCCTATCTGTTGCGGATTAACATGGTCTTCGTATCGTCTTCCTACGAGATCAAATCGCTGCCTATTCTCTCGTATAATCGGGCATTTAATACAGTAACTTTTTAGAGGTCTTCATGCCGGTCGGTACCGCACTCCACGAACGTACTTTTGCCTTGTGCCAAAGCCTGAATTATCGGGAATGGTCCGGCTATTACACGGTCAGCAGTTATGAAGTGCATCATGAGCATGAATACAATGCCATCCGCAATGCGGCGGCGCTGATCGATATTTCTCCGCTCTACAAATACATTGTGGAAGGCAGGGATGCGACGAAGCTGGTGAATCGCGTGATCACGCGCGACATCAACAAAGTTAAG
This sequence comes from Candidatus Angelobacter sp., assembly GCA_035653315.1. GTDB lineage: Bacteria > Acidobacteriota > Terriglobia > Terriglobales > Acidobacteriaceae > Angelobacter. The sequence goes on along the minus strand of DASRCD010000501.1, from coordinate 2,704 downwards.
CCTGGGCAGGTGATTTATTGCTGCTGGTGTGATGAGCAGGGAAAAGTCATTGATGACGGAACAATCACCCGATTGGCTGAAAATAAATATCGTTGGACGGCCGCCGATCCCAGCCTGCGATGGTTTCGCCAGAATGGCTTGAATATGGATGTCCAGATTGAAGACATATCAGAAAAAACTGCCGCACTGGCGTTACAGGGGCCTACATCTGGCAAGCTGCTTAAAAGTATTGCAGAAGCGGACATTGCCAACCTGAAATATTTCCGCATGACCAGCGGTAAAATTGCAGGCGTACCGGTGGATATCTCACGCACTGGTTACACAGGCGATCTTGGCTATGAAATCTGGGTGCCATGGAATGATGCGGTAAAAGTCTGGGATGCGCTGATGGCAGGCGGACGCCAGTTTGATATTCATGCCGCGGGCATGCTGGCGCTGGATGTGGCGCGCATTGAAGCTGGCTTGTTGTTGATTGAAGTGGATTACATCAGCAGTAAGAAAGCATTAATTTCGGAACAGAAGTATTCTCCGTATGAACTGGGCTTCAACAAAATGGTCCATCTGGAGAAAGAAAATTTCGTCGGCAAAACAGCATTGGTGCAGCAGCAGAGAGATGGAGTTCCAAGGCAGCTTGTTGGGCTGGAGATGGACTGGGTTGAAATTGAAGAGCGTTATGAAAAATTTGGGCTCACGCCGGCCGCTCCGGCGCAGGCATCGCGCGTTCATGTGCCGGTGTATTTGGGCAGCAAGCAGATTGGGAAAGCGACCTCAACTACATGGTCTCCATTGCTGAAGAAGATGATCGCGCTGGCCAGCGTTGAAACTCCGTATTCCCGGGCCGGCACAAAGCTTCAAATGGAAATTACCATCGAAGCTGTCCGGCAAAAGGTAACAGCCACCGTGGCAAAACTGCCATTTTTTAATCCGGAGCGGAAGACGAAGACGCCGGTATAGAGATGCCGGTTTGTTTATCCGATTCCAAGATCGGAAGAAGATTCCAACGGCGTGCCACATACACGGCAGATTACAGCAGAACAGTCGCCGCAAGTCAGTGGATCATGTATTTCACGCGCACAGTTCGGGCAATAAAATGCTTCAGAAGAACGCTGCGCTGAATTTACAGGCTCTGCCATGGTGTGCAAATAGAGCAAATCAAGTTCTCAATGTAACATAGATGCATGAACACAAAAGCTGACGCACTTCCTTCCCAGGCTGACCAAAAGATACAAAAAGAGTTCAACGAGTGGGCCGCCGCCGGTCGTGGCGACGAGATGGAAGACCACCACTCTGACATTACTGACCAGACACTGGCGCTTATGAATATTCAGCCGTCTGACCGCATTCTGGACCTTGGATGCGGCACCGGCTGGGCATCACGGCGCATGGCGAAAATCGCCGAGAATGGCGAAATTGTTGGTCTTGATGTGGCCGATGAGATGCTGCGCCGTGCCGAGCAGACTTCCTCTGCATTTAAGAACATTCGTTATGTCTGGGGTTCCGCGGAGAAAATTCCTGCGGCGGATGGCTCCTTCAGCAAAGTGCTCTCTGTGGAATCTTTTTATTACTATGCCGATCAAGGCAAAGCGCTGGATGAGCTTTATCGCGTAATGGCGAATGGAGCAAAGCTTTTTATCCTGATCAATCTTTATAAAGACAATCATTATTCACTGCGCTGGGTAGGTGAACTTAAAGTTCCGGTGCAGGCTCTCTCTGAAGCGGAATATGTTGCCCTGTTGCAGAAACACGGCTTTAAAAATGTGCAGACCAGGCGCATTCCTGATCGCAGCCCGTCGCCGGATGTCTATTCCGGAAAGTGGTTCAAAAATGCGGAGGAGCTGAAAGACTTTAAGAAGATTGGAGCGCTGCTGTTGATTGCGGAGAAATAAGGGCCCTGCGGGTGCGTCACTCCACATCTGCGCGTCTCTGGCCGGGCAGCAAGTCAGGACAAAGCTTGCACAATAGATATTGACGGCCCCTTGTCTGGGCAAATCAAATCCGTAGCAAGCCGCGAAATCCCCGGCCAGCATAGTAGGATTCCGCGCCATTGTGATATACGAAAACAGTGTTGTAGCGGCGATCGCAGAAGATGGCCCCGCCGAGTTCTCTGATCCCATCCGGTGTTTTTACCCAGCTGGAAGTTTTAGTATCGAAATTTCCGAGCTTCTGCAACTCGCGATATTGTTCTTCCGTTAAAAGCTCAACGCCCATGGCAGCCGCCATATCAGCGGCGCTATTTTTGGGCTTGAATTCTTTTCTTGCGTCCAGCGCTTCGCGGTCATAGCAAATGCTTCTGCGGCCTTTAGGACTTTCCGCTGAACAATCATAAAAAATGTATTCGCCGGTCTTTCTGTCATGGCCAACAACGTCGGGTTCGCCTCCAGTGCGTTCCATTTCATTCAATGACCACAATTTTTCAGCATTGGCTTCCAGCTTTGCCTGCACTTTAGCCCATTCAAGCCCTTGATGGCGGTTCATGTTTTTGCCAAACCGGTCTTTCAATACTCTGAGTAATTCATTGCGTTGTTCTAATGACAATAGATTTTTATTGTTGGTTTTATTTTTTGTGGGCATAAAGTGCTATTTTAATCTCCCAGTTCAGCAATCTTTGAGCTTTGAGTTTTGCAAACTACTTGCAGGCAATCAATGTGCTATAGGTACGGAGTCAAGAAGAATTGAACATGGCGCGCCCGGAGAGATTCGAACT
>DASRCD010000500.1:0-3804 GCA_035653315.1 Candidatus Angelobacter sp. | reverse complement strand
GTTTCCCGATCCGGAAAAGTATTTCGGAACAGCAGACTGTAGAGTTTGATAGACAAGAGGCTTGAGCGCATTGAAAACTTCCGCTGCCATCCGAGGAGGAAGAGCAGAAAGCCGCTGCTGGAGCGCCTGCAATGCAGATTGGTCAATCTCCACGGTAATCACAGAGCAAGCCTCCGGTATTGGTTGAAGATGCTCATGGAGCGAGGCGGCACGTCACTCATGTCAAAGGCGATGGTGATTTGCCCGTTCATGCTGTTGGATTTTTCACCGATGCGCACACGCTGGCGATAGGCGAGGGCGAAAGCTTCAATGGCAGCTTGTTTTAAATCAAGCGGCACGCTGGAGTAGCCGGCTGTGTACGAAATCTGCACGTTCTGCAAGCCGCGGCAGAAGCGATAGCCGCGAAGCAGAATGCGGCGAGAATCCCACAAGAAGCCAGCCGCAACAGGACTCGTTGCCTGCTGGATCGATACATTGTCAATGCTAACACTGGAGACTGCGATGAGGGGAAACTGGCGAGGCAGCAGACGATCTGAATTGTTGCCGTCGTAGGTTTCGGTTAAGGCGCCAAGCACAGAGGAGAGGATGTGCGGACGATCCATATATTGCAAGACCTGAAGGCTGCCGTTGGAGATGAGGTTTTGCAAAGTGAGATCGTCATTGTTGCCCTGGTTAGGGAGCCAGGCTTTGAGTTCTGCAAGGGTGCAAAGATCATCAGGTGCGGCGGCCATAGGGCTCCTTTGAAGATTGGTGATTGAGTAATCTGGTAATTGCGTAATTGAAGCCAACAGTCATAAGCTTCGGTGCATGCTGATACACTTCGAGACTTTTTAGCCGTGCTTGCGCGGCAAGAAAGGCAGTCTGGGCAGAGGGACCGCAGACTGCCTTTGGCCTCCTGCAACCTGCTGGTTGGCAGGCCAGGAGCATCAGCGGCGATTTGCGGCAATCAAGCCGCCGATGAACATTTATCCATTAGCGACGTTGGCGATAACGCCGAGCGAGAACGGAGCACGGCAGACGAGGACTTCGTCGGCATAGACGCCATACACGTACTGGCGCGAGACAACGGGCCACTCGATCTGGTAATAATCGCGGCGGCAGCGGATAAAGGAGACGTTATCCACGCCGGAGAGCGGGTATGGAATCTCAGAGCTGTTGAAGAAGATGGTGCCGGGAGCGAGATTGGGATGGATGCGAATATCGAGGAACTGCTGGGTGAATTTGTTCCAGTACTTGGCGATACTTGCACCGCCGAGCAGTGCGGGCTGATCATCGGAAGAGCCTGAGCCGCCAGGCAGGGTGAAGCGGAAGAGCGGCACGCCACCGGAAGCAACGATCTTTTTATTGATATTGCGGGCTTCCTGCGAGTTCACCCAGATTTCGGTTGGGCTCGCTGCTTCGTGTAAGTCCAGAATGTCGCTCCGCTCCAAAAACCTCTGAGACGTTTCTTTGAATAGCTCACTCAAGAACAAGAGTGTTTTAGTTACGGCGTAGACCAAACATTTTGCAGCCGAGGTTCCTGCGGTTCACGATCATTCAGGGTCAAAGGCGGCACAGGTGAGGACGCCAGTCCACATGGCCCATTGACTTAAACTGCTCTGAGATAATAGCCAACAATGACGCGATCAGTGCAGGTGCCGGCGGTGGCAACGTCATTCTTTTCAAAGAAGGAGATAGCGAGTTGAGGAAGGCGGACCGCTGCCTGAAGCGTACCGCTGGTCACGGTAGGCGCGAGTTCGCTGGCGATGAATGCCTGCTGCGCTCCAGATTGCATAGCCGTTGCGATGACATAACTGTTGTAGAGAGTGAAAGTGGGGCTGGACTGGCTTTGATCGTCTGCGGTGTAGACGTTCATTACCAGATCAAAGTTCTGGCTGCAGGTGGCGAAGACGGTAAGCTTAGTGGCGTCACCAAGACGAATAATATTGGTGTTGGTAGTGGCGCCGCCGATGGAAGCAGGCAGGGTAACGCTACTATGAGCAAGATCAGTGGGGGAATAGACCAGGTGCGGCATGGGACGAGGCATGACTGGTTTGCCATTTTTATCCAGCTCAGGAAACTGGCTGGCAGTTTGAGCCAGCAAAGCAAGCGTGACCATAAGAGACACGAAGACGAGAAGAACTGCGAGTTTCTTGTTCATGAGAAGCTCCTAAAATGTTTTCTATGCGGACCAGGGCAGGGTGGATGAAGGTTCTGCCAACGGTTCAAGGGCGAGTTGGCAATCGAGACAAAAAAAGCCAAGATCGGGCGAATCCTGGCTGTGCTCGTCTGAATTTAATGGTGCGTTGCATTCCTGGCAGCGTGGCGGACCAACACGGCCATGGAGATCATGTTCCATAAGAATCCTTCAGTGTTGTTCAGGTCAGCGCGCGGGCGTGCCCCGAACGAAAGTTCATGTGAATGATGGCGCTAAAAGCTCATCAGGCAGAGGACTTCCTTATGAGCGCTCTCCTGACCGCGCATGTGCAAAACAACAACGTGCACACGGGTGCTAAGGAAGAGTTTCTGCAGCGGACGCATGATGAATGCGCCTACACATCAGAACAGTTGCAGGCCTTTGGGTGCCGGCGCCGCTCCCGGCATGCAAGATGAAACATCGTCTTGCATAGACATTTTATACGACACTTTGGATTAAATGTCAAGTAAATTCGATTAAATCAGCACTATGTAGGCAAATTTTCCTTGAATATATATTTAGACATTATTTAGACTAAATACACTTATGGTGCGGGACGCATACAGCCAAGCATACGAGACAGCGAAGCTTGATCTGCTCAAGCAGCTACAAAAGAGAGACAAGCTTGACCAGCAGATCCATAAACTTCGGCAGACGTTGAAAGCATTGGGCGAGCTGTGCGGAGCGCCGCCGGAGGAGATTGACAAGCTGCTGCTGGTTGAAGGTTTTGCCATTGAATCCCACATAGGCTTTACGGACGCGATCCGACGATTATTTCGCATCCACCAGAAAGCGTTAAGCCCGACAGAGATCCGGGACGATCTGCTCAAGATTGGCATTGGCAAGGAGCAGGTGAATCTTCTTTCCTCAATTCATACGGTGCTGCGCCGCATGGCGGAAAGCGGCGAGATTGAAAAAATAGATGATTCGAGATTCCGGCCTGCTACGAAAAGTTAAGAAGTTCAAATCCTGACACCATGTTTAAGACGCCTTCAATCAGTAAACCTTAGCAACAGGCAGAATGGCTTTTATTACGTCTATAGTTTTAAGCAGATTTCCATAGGCGCTGCTGGAGCGATATCGCCCATCTTTGATGGGACGAACGCAAACTGTTTGAGAGGCTTTATGCCACAAGGGTTGAGCAACCTGAAACATATTGTTGTGCTGATGATGGAAAACCGCTCTTTTGACCACATGCTGGGCGGATTGAAAAAGAAATATCCCAAGATCAACGGATTATCGGGAAATGAATCGAACCCGGACAGCGCAGGAAATGCCGTCCAGGTATCACCAACAGCAGACTATCGCGGCCAGCTAAGCCATGATCCGGACCATCATTTTCCTGGTGTAGATGTACAGATTTACGGCGGAGCTCCGTTCACTCCGGGACGCGCGGCCAATATGCAGGGATTTGTGCAGAGCTATGGAACGCAAAGCCCGAACGTGCAGGATTCGCACGCAATCATGCGTTACTTTTCACCGGAGAAGATTCCAGTTTTGACCACACTGGCCACAGAGTACGCGGTGTTCAACGGCTGGTTTGCGTCGATTCCAGGGCCGACGATCTGCAATCGAGCATTTGCGCATTATGGCACGTCATTCGGCAATGTAGATATGAACATGTTCCT
>DASRCD010000499.1:0-3212 GCA_035653315.1 Candidatus Angelobacter sp. | reverse complement strand
AATATCACCACCAGCAGCGTTGCCGACTTCAATGATGTGGGCACCCTAAGCACAAATATTGGCTTTACCGGCACCTATTCCATCGCGGCCAATGGCCGTGGCACTCTCTCCATGGTTACCACGCCTTTAGGAACTCTGAATTTTGTTGTCTATCCTTCCAGTGGCGGTCTGATCATGCTGGAAACAGACGTCCGCTTTGCTGCCGGAGGAACGGCCCTGCAACAAACCACGCCTATTTCCAATGGATCACTCTCCGGGACTTATGGATTGAATTTCACCGGCGTCGGTACCAACGGCGAAATTGATTCCATTGCTGAATTTACTGCTGACGGCGCAAGCAAGCTTTCAGGCATTATTGATTTGAATAACACCGGCGCAATCACGTTTGGCCAGCCGCTTTCAGGCACTTTCACCGTGGCTAGTAATGGCAGGACCACCCTGACTGCCCAGACCCCGTTGGGAACACAGAACCTTGTGGTTTACGTGGTGAGTGGCACCCGTGCTTTGTTTATAGAAATGGATACGAACGTAGTTGCCGCTGGCGATATCCGGCACCAGTAACGAGAACTGCATAAAGCACGATGAGGGCGGCCCAAGCCGCCCTCAATTTTTTGCTTAAGCAATTTGTTTTAGCCAATTAGAGGCGGAACGCGCATATTGCGCGTTCCGCCCGCCCTCAAACCACCCGTTTCTCTTAATTCGTTAGTAGCACCAGCGATAGCCGTCCCAGTACATCCAGCGATGCCCGTCCCAGCGCCGCTCAACATGGTTGAAGTAGGCTCGGCGTTCAAAGCGATCGCGATCAACACGGTCCCGGTCAACACGCTCGCGTTCATACCTGTGGTCGTCTCTCACGATCCGCGCTTCGCTATAGGCCCTATCCTCTGGATGATGGTAGACCTGGGCTGAAGCCAGAGCTGAACCTGCCGTAACCAGTGCTGCTCCCATTAACAACATGCGTAAACGATTCATAAGTCCTCCATTCAGTCAGGCCCGAGTTCGCTCAATGTTCGTCAGGTCTGAAGCTTTTTTCCTTCTACCTGATCAAACCCCTGGTTCCCGCCAGTGTTCTCTAATACCTGTAACGATGTATTAGGTATTGTTAAGCCAGCGCAGCGATGCCAAAAAATGTAAATTCCTGTCATTTTTCTGTTCCGCCTGCTGTTAAACGTGCATCCAAGCTTGTAAGCTTCAGAGAAGAGGTGTAGTTTTGGCAAAAACTCCCCCAGTTACGACGGAAGACCTCCTTGTCGCCCTGGAAAGTTGTGGCGATCAACTGAAAAACTGGATCAACAACTCGCAAGAACACGCCCTGGCATTTGCAGAAGATCCGGCCTCTGCCAGTAACGCTCCTGCCCCGAATCTGGACGCCAACGTTATGCTTGAATTGGAAAAAGTCCTGACTGGGCTGGCGCGTAAGCTCGATTTGAGCGTACCCGTGCGGGATGCTGCATAACCCCCTTGTAAGCGCACGAAGATTGAATGCTAGTGTTCGGAAATTCAAGACCAGAAATACATCAGTAATAAAATTTAGAGACAAAAAGATGGCCCGGCTTAGTGATAAACCGGGCCATTCTATTGAGTAAGGGGGGTTATCTTACTCAAAGCGCAAAGCTTCAATCGGGTCCAGCAATGCGGCCTTCCTGGCCGGATAAAACCCAAAGAAAATTCCCACGGCGGTTGAAAACAGCACTGCTGCCGCCATCGCCACAGGCGAAATCAAGATGCTCCAGCCCAGCACGTGGGTGATGGTGATGGAGGAAACAACGCCAAACACGATTCCCAGAACTCCTCCGGCCATGCTCAGCACCACGGACTCACTGAGGAACTGGCGCAGCACGTCGGATTCAGTTGCGCCGATCGCAATGCGAATGCCTATTTCCCGCGTGCGCTCCGTTACCGACACAAGCATGATGTTCATGATCCCAATACCTCCGACGATCAATGACACACCCGCGATTGATGCCAGCAGCAGCGTCATGACCTTGGAAGATTCATCTGCCAGTTGTGCCACGTCAGCCAGGTTCCGCACGCTGAAATCATCGTCCTGCCCTGCGCGAATGCGATGGCGGTCACGCAGCAAGGAAGTAATCTGGTCCTGCGCCGCATAGCTCGCGTCCTGTGAAGTGGCGGAAGCCATGATGTATTGCAGCCAGTCCTGCCCTGTAATCTTTTTCTGCAGGGTAGTGATCGGCACAAACACGCCATCATCCTGGTCCTGTCCTATGCCGGATTGTCCCTTGGCCTGCAGCACTCCCACTACTTGAAAGGGCAGATTGCCAATGCGAACCGTCTTTCCCACCGGATCGGAATTGCCAAACAAATTCTGCTGCACCGTGGCGCCCAGCACCACCACGTTGGAAGCGCGCGTTACGTCGTCTTGGGTGAAATTGGCGCCGCGAGTGAAGTCCCAATTGCGAATATCAAAGTATTGAGGCTCCGTGCCGGTAATGCGCGTACTCCAGTTTTGATTGTCAGAAACCACCTGCACGCTGGAGCCTGCTCCCGGAGCAGCTTGCGCAATTGTGGGTATCTGCTGTTCGATGGCTTTCATATCGTCATACACCAGCGTCTTTGTTGCGCCGCCGCCCAGCCGAATACCGCCTTTATTCACGCTGCCTGCGCTGATGAACAACAAGTCCGTTCCCATGGACGCAATCTGGTCTTGCACCTGCTGCTGCGCGCCCTGCCCCAGCCCTACGGTAGCAATCACCGCTCCCACGCCAATCACAATTCCCAACATGGTCAGCAGTGAACGCATTTTATTTCTTGCCAATGCCCGAATCGCTATTTTCAAAATCGCTAAGAATTCCATATACCCCCCTCTTTCAATCGCTGGGATCGCGCGCCATCGCCGCAATCGCCGTAATCTGCCCAGAATTCCGGTCTTTCCTTTATGTTCCTTTGTGTCCTCTGTGGTAAATGGTTTTATTCGTCAATCGCTGGCAGTGTCTTCAGCACCTCCGCCGCGCGCGGCCGGTTCTTTACCGGATCGTCATGCCGGATTTTTCCATCGCGGAACACCACCATGCGTTTTGCAAACTGCGCGATGTCTGGTTCATGCGTTACCAGAACAATCGTCAGGCCGCTGTCATTCAGGTCCTGGAAGATCTGCATAATCTCCACCGATGTTCTGCTGTCGAGATTGCCCGTAGGCTCATCCGCCAGCAGAATTGCCGGACGATTGACCAAAGCCCGCGCGATTGCGACGC
>DASRCD010000498.1:0-2167 GCA_035653315.1 Candidatus Angelobacter sp. | reverse complement strand
CCGCGAATCGTTTTCGCTGGCATCCTGGAACATCACGTTCGTTCCCATCTGGAATGAAAACTGCCCTTTAAAATCGGTATAGCCCTCGCGGCGTGTAACCCCATTGCAGATGCGCTCAATCGCCACAGGCTCGGCCAGTGTTCCGCCACCTTCCAACATCACCTTGCCGGAAATAAAAATGGGCTGGGTCGCGCTGTCCGGCGTGGCCGGCGTACGTGAAGGGATATTATTCCGTGTTGATGAACCGGAACTTGACGAGCCTCGCTGTGCCTGCGCCAGTTGTGGAATCAGGGCAATGCTGATGAAAACCAGGATTCTGAGCTGAGAGGAGCCGTGATTCATCACACCCTCCATCCAATGCCTGCCAATACAGGCGAAAAGTGAAAAGCCCGTGCCCTGAAATGGTACGCCTTTTACGTAATCTTTGGGTTAAAACCTCTGCCATTTGCTCAGGGACGAATTTTTACGGAACCTTTACCTGCATTTGCCAGTACAAATAGTTACGCGCTGGTTCCAGAATGGCGCTGGAAGTTCAACAAACTCAGCAAAAGGCCTTTATGCGTACATTCTTCCTTGATTTTCGCTATGGCTTCCGAATTCTGGCCAGAAATCCTGGCTTTTCTCTTGCCGCTGTTCTTTGCTTGAGCCTGGGCATTGGCGCAACCACAGCCATCTTCAGCGTAGTCAACGCGGTCTTGCTGCGTCCATTGCCATACGTGCAACCGCAACGCCTGGTGAAAATTTACTCTGAATTCAGCAACTTTCCCGGCGGAGGCCTGCACCGGTTCTGGGTCTCTGGGCCGGAATATTTTGACCTGAAGCGTGAAGCCAAGTCCTGGGATTCCATGGATGGATGGGTTACTGGCGGTGTCAACCTCGCAGGACAGGCCCAGCCCGTCCGAGCGACAGCATCCTTCATCACCGGAGGCTTATTGCCTTCATTGGGTGTTGCGCCGCTTATGGGACGCACCATTACCCCTGAAGATGACGATCCCAAATCCAACGCCGTGATGGATATTTCTTATGGTCTCTGGCAGCGTGTTTTTGGCGGAAGCCGTGACATTGTGGGTAAAGAAATTCTGTTGAATGGAAAAAAAGCCAGCATCATTGGCGTTATGCCTAAGGGCTTTGCATTTCCTCCCGGAGAAATCGACCCTCCTGAGGTCTGGACCGCCCTGCAATTGGATCCAGCTAAACCCGGTAATCGTGGTGGGCACTATCTTTATCTGTTGGGCCGCTTAAAGCCAAACGTTACCGCACAGCAGGCGCAGTCAGAATTTGCGTCGCTGGTGAAATATTGGGGAGAGAACAGCTCCGCCAAGGAACATCACTTTAGCCCGACGAACCATACCATTGTCAGCTATCCGTTCCAGTCAGAAGTTGTAAGCAATGTGCGTCCCGCATTGCTCATGCTGCTGGGAGCAGTCTGTTTTGTGCTGCTGATTGCCTGCGTGAACGTAGCCAATCTTTTGCTGGCGCGCGCTGAAGCTCGCCAACGTGAGATCGCCGTCCGTACTGCAATTGGCGCATCTTTTTGGCGATTGTTGCGCCAGTTTATTGCGGAAGGCATTCTGCTTTCCGTGATCGGCGCGGTTCTTGGGCTTGTGCTGGCTTATGCCGGACTTTATACCATCAAACTCACCAATGCCGGCAGTATCCCGCGCGCAAGTGAAATTGGCATTGATGCCACGGTATTGCTAGTGACCTTGCTGGTTTCCATCATTACAGGCGTCATTTTCGGCCTGGCTCCGCTTATGCATCTGGCCATTAAAAATGTGCATGGCTTGCTCAAGGAAGTGGGCGGAGGCGCTGGTTCTGGCTCAGCCGCGGCGCAAAACTTCCGCCGCGCACTGGTATCTTTTGAAATTGGCAGCGCCATGCTGCTGCTGATCTGCTGCGGACTGATGGTCCGCGCTTTCTGGAAATTGCAGGAAGTTGATACAGGCATAAATCCGCGCGGTGTAACAACCTTGCGCATTACCCTGCCCAGCGCTGTTTATTCTGACAATGCAAAAATTGAAAGCTTTTGGTTACGCTTGCAGGAGCGCATCACCCAACTGCCCGGCCTGCAATCCGCTGCACTGGTTTCAGGATTGCCGCCCACACGCCGCGTGAATGCCAATGACACCGATATTGAAGGCTTTGTCCCACAGCCCGGCGGCCCGGT
>DASRCD010000497.1:0-5307 GCA_035653315.1 Candidatus Angelobacter sp. | reverse complement strand
GAACTGGCGATACCTTTACCTGGCAGATCAAAAATAATACTGGAAACACCCCGGTATCAAACGTGGTCTTCACGTTGCGGTTGCCGCCGAACTTCCAGTTTGTGGATGCATCAGCCAGCCAGGGAACCTGTGGTGGGATCGCGGCCAATTCAATTGGCGGAACGCTCACTTGTAATCTGGCCAGCCTGCCCGGCGGCCAAACCATGATTGTGACGGTGGATTTTGTGCCTTTGCAGGCAGGAACATTCTCAACCACTGGCTCCGCTACTTTCGGCGGGACTGATACAAACACGGCGAACAACTCATTCACAGTAACAATTCAACCCAGATAGTCCAAACGGGCTGCCGGTGAATTTCAGCCGGCAGCCCACTTATACAATTCGCTTTCATTTTTATCATTCACTTACAACGTGCGATTCAGCAAAATTCAACAGCAGATAACAAAAAATAAATACCAGATCGGCAAGCATTTAAGTTTCCTGTAACCCAATGCTATCTACCCTGAACGACGGACAAGGACTCTGAAAGACAGCGTTGGCCCCTTGCAGGACCCAGGAAGTTGGGTAATTCCCCGCTTAAATTACCCAACTTCATCTCTTCTGATTCGTCTGTATTTACCAAGGCCGCAACACATGGCCGCGCGACGCAAGAGCAGAATTGGCCGGAGTGACTCGTTCATCCGGCCATTCTGTTTTTGACAATAGAAACATCTACTCATGTGCATTTACTGAATGGAAATAAGCTTCCACTCGATAGCTGGAATCAATTTTCCATTTAGAGTGACTCAGGATCTTTCACACCTTTTCTTGAGCTGGAAATTTTCTTCCAAAACTCCGCAAGTAATAGCAAGCAAAGCTCAAGGTAATTGCGCTCTTCTGCACTTCATTTGAATTGTCTCTGAACAATGCGTGGCAGCTTGAATGCAATAGCAAAAGACAGTTCATTGCTTCATAGCTGCGATGAATTTGCCGGCTGGCGGACTTTGACGTGGTCTTTCCAGCCGGCGTTTGGAAAAGTTCAGGAGGAAGTTTTTATGAGGATGGGCAGTAAGTTCAACAGGCTATTGTCAGCATTTTTATGCTGCATATTAGTCGTCTCGCAAGGGTTTGCTTCCGGGTCAGGCAATGGTAGTGGAAAAGGAGGCGGCAGCAGCAACTCCAATTCGGGCGGCGGAAGCGGTAACTCAGGTGGTTCGGGTGGATCAGGCGGAGGTGGTGGTTCCGACGACCGTGGTTCAAACACAAATACCTCAACTGGCGGCGCTAATTCTGGTGGTGGCTCTAATTCAGGCGGCGGAAATATTTCCACTACAAATAATCAGAATGAAGGTGGCGGCGGTGGAAGCCGCAAACTTGGATCACTCAAGACTGTGGCCATTCCTGGGCCTACGGCAGCAGAGCTGAATGATGTGATCAAGAACAAAGCAGCCGCAATCGCCTTAGGCAAGGCATTTTTTTGGGAGATGCAATTCGGCAGCGACGGCTTTACGGCCTGCGCGACCTGCCATTTCAATGCAGGCGCTGACAGCCGCACCATGAACACGGTAAATCCTGGGCAGCGCCGTGTGGATGGCAGCGGAAATCCAGCCGCTGACTCCAACGTTTTTCATCCCGGCTTCGGGCCAGACCACCAGCTCAGTGTGAATGATTTCCCATTGCACAAACTGGCCGATATTACCCGGAACAATTCAGCTGTAATGTCTGACAACAACAATATTGTTGGTTCACAGGGTGTATATGACAACGTGTTCAACGATGTTGTTCTCGGCCTTGGTCCTGAAAATGAGACATCCGTAGTTGATCCGGTATTCAGCATTACCGATCCTCACGGAGAACAGATGAACGTGCGCCGGTCAACGCCGCGCAATGCTCCTCCTGTGATCAATGCCGTTTTCAACTATCGCAACTTCTGGGATGGCCGCGCACAAAACACATTTAACGGTGTGAATCCATTTGGCAACGGAGATCCTAATGCAGCGTTGCTGCAAACAGACGCTTCCAGCACGAACATTGTGCATGAAGTGAAATTCCGTTTGTCGAATTCAGCGCTGGCATCGCAGGCCGTTGGGCCGCCGGGCAGCGACACCGAGATGTCCGCAACAGGCCGTCCATTTGTGAAGATGGGCAAAAAGATGCTTTCTGTTTCCCCGCTCGTCTTGCAGGAGGTTTCACCTGCGGATAGCGTTCTGGGAGGTCTTAGCGCCTATCCATTCACCGGGCTCAATACGGATTACATCACCATGATCCAGGCGGCTTTCCAGCCCAAGTGGTGGAATTCAAATGTAGTGGTGGATAAGGACAGCAACTTTATCCACCTTGGCAGGCCGGTGAACACGGACGAATACTCACAGATGGAATACAACTTCTCCATGTTCTGGGGCGTTGCCATCCAGATGTATGAATCCACGCTGGTCTCAGATAATTCCCGCTTTGATCAATATATGGATGGTAATCGCAGCGCGCTCACTGCACTGGAACAAACCGGGCTTGATCGTTTCCAGGGCAAGGGCGGTTGCACCAATTGCCACAACGGGGCGGAGTTCACGGACGCGGCCATCTCCAGCATCGCGGCACGCGGTGTAACCGAGAAGTTATCCGGCGGCGCTTGGCATGATGTGGGCTTCCACAATATTGGCATTCGCCCCACAGATGACGATATGGGGATCGCAGCCGCTGATCCATCTGGTCTCGCATCCTTATCAGCAGCTCAACTTGCTGCTTTAGGACAACTTTCAGGAACGTCAGTGCCAGTAGGGGCTGCGGTTTCTGTGCGCGGCGCGGTCAAGACTCCCGGCCTCCGCAACGTCGAGTTGACTGCGCCGTATTTTGTGAATGGCGGACAGGCAACACTTGCACAACTTGTCGATTTCTACAGCCGGGGCGGTGATTTCCCCTCCGCGGATGTTGATCCCAATCTGCATAACATTGGCTTCAGTGCGGACGATAAAGCCGCAGTTGTAGCTTTCCTGAAGTCATTGACAGATGAGCGTGTGCGTTCTCAGAGTGCTCCGTTTGATCATCCTTCTTTAATCGTGCCGAACGGCATGATCATGCAGGATGGAGTCATGATGGAGCAGACCATTACCATTCCGGCCGTGGGCGCCGGTGGCGGTTCTCCATTGCAGAAGTTTTGCGATGGTCTGGCAGGCGCTTCCAGCCAAACCTGCAACTGAATCTGGTTGCAATGTGCGGTGGCTGCGACGCGTAAAAGATCATGGGGCTCCCTCCCGGGCCCCACGATCTTTTCCTTGAAACAAGCAATTCACAATTTGCTGAACGAAAGCAATGTGTAAGCCGGTTCTCAGAACTGGTAGAGAAATAGTCTCGGAGTACTCGAGAGATTCGGGGTAAGGCAATGTTTTTGACGGATGTCAGCGCTTGAGTGGCAAACACTGCATGCTCACTCACAAGGCCTTTCCTGGGCGCTGACTTGGTGGAGCGGAGGTCCCCCAGCCTCCGCTCCGCAAAGAAGACGACGGATGGAAAGGAGGAACTTGAAGCAGTAAAAACGATGACCCAAAATTTCTCCTTAATATTGCCCAAACTCTATGTGGGACCGGACGCATTTACCTGCTTTGCCGGTTCCCTTTTTGATTTGCAAATGCATGCCTAATCAGGAATTTTTTGAACTGCCATTGTGGATCTGTCCCACCGCTTAATTTAAACAGGAATAATTGTCGGTAATGCTCGTGTTGAAGCCCTAGCGTGTCTTCAATTTACATAACGAACACTGCAAGTTCCAATTTGGAATTAATGCTCATCATTACAGCATTTCTGAATCAAAAAATTTCTACTACAATTCTGAGTGCTTAATTGTTTCCATACGTGCGATTCAGCACAATCGCCGTCTTCTTAACATCATTGTAAGAACAACGATAATCGGAGAAGCTGCAATGCCTGAAGAAAAAGAAGATAAAACGATTTATAAGGTTGTTGTAAACCATGAGGAGCAGTATTCAATTTGGCCGGCGCATCGTGAGAATGCTTTGGGGTGGAATGATGCGGGCAAAAGTGGTCTTAAAGATGAATGCCTGGCGTATATCAAGGAAGTATGGACTGACATGCGTCCATTGAGCCTCCGTAAAAAAATGCAGGAGCAGGGATTGAATTAATTAAAACCATGTCGGATTTTCCGGAATGGCTTTCTCTTGAAGTTAAGCTGATGCTGGCGCTGTCTGGCGGAATAAATTCTGCCCAGGCTTAAGCTACAGCTAAACTCCCACCTGTAGTGTGGCCTGATAGAGGTCCAGGCCGGAACTCAGTTGCTGCAAGGATTCACGAACTGCTTCAGTCGGCGTACCGACTCCGATCCTCATACGGCCTGCATCTTCAAAAAATCTGCCGGGGACCACGGAAGTTTCGAAATCCTTACGCAACAATTGGCAGAACGCATCCATGTTTCCGTGCTTCAGCCTTGGAAAGACGATGGTGCCGTAGTCAGACCAGAAATAATCCAGATCATCGCGTGTGTTCAGAAAATCACGCAAAAGCAGGCGATTCGTATTGAGCATGGATTTCATGCGCTCGGCGATCACCCCAAGTTTTTCAAAGGCAATTACGCTCAGCAGTTCCGCCGGATGCGCAAACGTGGCGCCGAGCAAATCATTAATACGGAACATGTGCCGGGCCAAAGCCGAAGGAGCGAGCACCCATCCGCAACGCAGGCCACTTAAGCCATACGCTTTGGTCAGGCTGTTGGTCACAATAAAGCGATCAGGATCGATATGAAATGCGCTTGCCGGCACGGATTCATACAGCATTTCCCGGTAAACTTCATCCACAATCACGTAAGCATTCGCCTTGCGCGCAAGCTCGCCTACCTGGCGCAATATGGAATCCGGCACAAGCGCGCCGCTGGGGTTATGCAGGTTGCAAATCACAATTGCCCGCGTGCGCGGTGTAATGTTGCGCTCAATATCAGTTAAATCGATGGCAAAATTATTTTCAGCCCGGCGCGGGAAGCGCTTGATTTCCAGTCCCAGGTATTGAGCAGTGCTCAGAATAAGTTCATACGTAGGTTGTTCAACCAGGATTTCGTCCCCAGGCTCCGTGACGCCTGCCAAAGCAAGGTAATTGGCAAGCGATGTCCCAACTGCGCTGACAACACATTCCTGCGGTACGCGATACCTGCGGGCGATTGCCTGAAGCAGCGGCTCATAGCCGTAAATCGATGGCCCATTGATTTTCAGCTGATCAATGGTCACACCCAGCTCTGCCAGCGGGAAGCTGACCATGCCGCTGGTGGCAAGATTGTATTTAGCGACCGACTGCAGTTTGGCCCATTCCATATAGGGAGAATGGGCAGCAC
>DASRCD010000496.1:0-10645 GCA_035653315.1 Candidatus Angelobacter sp. | reverse complement strand
TGCTTCGGCATCAGTGAAGCTCCGCATGGAGGCGTAAAAGCCAGCGGCATTGGCCGCACGCACGGACGTTTTGGACTGGAAGAGATGGTCTGGCCCAAATACGTGGCTTCAGACTGGCTGCCGCGCATGAAAAAGCCCTGGTGGTACGGATACGGCCCTGCCTTTACGCAACAGATGCAAGGCTTTGTTGATCTTCTGTTCGCCAGGAAATTAACAAATCGCATGCAGGGCGCGCTGAAAAGTACACAATCCTATCTCCGCCGCCGTTTGCTTTGAGCGTAAAATCGGCTATAAGGGCATTGGAGCTTAATAAAGTGATGCTGAAACACTCTCATCTTGTTTACGACTGGAACTCGGTCCCCGGCGCTGAATTCAAGCCGCCCAGGCAGGTCTTGCTGAATGATGAATCCCTGCGCGATGGTCTGCAATCGCCTTCAGTAAAAGATCCTGCAATCGGCGAAAAGTTACGCATCTTGCATTTAATGGAAGACCTGGGCATCAACTGTGCGGACATTGGGCTGCCAGGCGCGGGCCCGCGCGCCGTGGCTGACGTGGAAGTGCTGGCGCGTGAGATCGCAACCTGCCGGCTCAAAATCAAGCCAAATTGCGCGGCCCGCACCCATGAGAATGACATTCGTCCAGTGGCGGAAATCTCCCAGCGCGTGGGCCTGCCCATTGAAGTAGCCTGCTTTCTCGGTTCCAGTCCTATCCGCCGCTACACGGAAAACTGGACTGATGATTTTCTCCAGCGCACCACGGAAACTGCTGTCACCTTCGCAAAATCGCTTGGTTTGGAAGTCATGTACGTCACGGAAGATACTTCCCGCTGCGATCCTGAGACCGTCAAGCGCCTCTATTCCACGGCTATTAACTGCGGAGCAACAGCCATTGTCATCTGTGATACCGTCGGTCACGCGACCCCCAGCGGCGTCCAAACTTTGATACGCTTTGTATTGGACGAAGTAGTGAAGCCTTCAGGGCAGAAGATTCGCGTGGACTGGCATGGCCATTCCGATCGCGGTCTGGCAGTGGCCAATTCACTGGCGGCTTTGGCCGCAGGCGCGGACTGTGTTCACGGAACCGCGCTTGGAATCGGTGAGCGTGTGGGCAATACGCAGATGGACCAGATGCTGGTCAACCTTAAGTTGATGGGCATTTCTCCCTGGGCGGAGCAGGACCTGACAAAGTTGAAGGATTATTGCGTAACAGTGTCGGAAGCTACCGGTGTGCCCATTCCGCGCAATTATCCGGTCATGGGTGAAGATGCCTTTCGTACAGCGACGGGAGTACATGCCGCGGCTGTTATTAAGGCATTTCGCAAAGGCGATATTGAACTGGCCAATTCCGTCTACTCAGGTGTACCCTCTCATTACTTCGGCCTGGACCAGATCATTGAGATTGGCCCCATGTCGGGCAAATCGAACGTGATTTTCTGGCTGGAGCGCAAAGGCATGAATGCGTCAGAAGAGCTGGTGGAGCGCATTTTCCAGCGGGCCAAAGCTTCTGACCGGTGCCTGACGGAAGATGAGATTTTGGCGTGCTGCCAAAAGGTTTCAGCGGACACTTAGGCTGGTACTAGGAATCCGGCCAAATACAAAAGCGCAACTATTGTTCGCATAGCGGGTTTTGTAGAAGTAACAAGTAAATACTGTTTCCTTTAAAGGAGAACGCATGAAGAAGCTATTCACAATCGCTTGCACACTGGTACTCGGAAGCGCCCTGAGCTTTGCCCAGGCTGCATCCCAGAGCCCCACGCCCGCAAGCGGCAGTTCAGACACAGCCAAGTCGGATACTGGCGCCACCAAAACCAAGAAGCACACTCACTCCAAAAAGAGCTCCAAAAAGAGCAAGAAGAGCGACACAACCGCTACTCCTGACTCTTCTTCCCAGCCGAAATAACTTTCCTCTTGCTGGGATTGATTCCTCCGGGCGGCCTTGATTGGGCCGCCTTTGTTTTTTCCTGCTCTATGCGTACAATTGGGGAACTCTGAATTCCCCCCGGAAGTTCGAACACTGCAAGACTGATTCAAATTACAAAGGAGAGTACATGAAGAAGCTACTTACCATCGCGTTTGCTCTGGTGCTTGGCGCCAGCCTGTCATTTGCTCAGGCTGCCAGCCCCACCCCGGCATCCACAGATAAAAAGGCAACCACCACCAAGAAAAAGACCAGCAAAAAGGGTGGAAAAAAGAGCAAGAAGAACAGCTCTGACACCAGCACAGCCACACCGAAATAAGTTTCCGCACTCTGCTCTGAAGAGGCGGCCCACATTATGGGGCCGCTTTTTTCGTTCATTATTGGCGATTTTAGTTCGTATTCATTCCCATGTTATTCGCGGCGAAGTCGTAAATAGTGTTGCTTTCCGATTCACCAGATCACCCGATCACGGGCGAACACCAGATCACCCATAATCCCCGATTTTCTTCGTGCCCTTTGTGGTTAAACCCTTCCGATGACGCGCGATGTCGGCGATGATCCGATGACGGCGATCTCCTCCGGATATATAGTAATCATAGAAAGCAATGGCCAGCCGCCCGCCTATTTCAGATAGCTCTCATATCTCGCCGCAACGGGAGATCGCGCGCATTGCTGAAATGCGGTCTGTCCACTCTGCATTCATTTTTCTGCACAACCAGGAAATAGAGTTCCGGCGCTGGCAGCGCGAAATTACGGAGATACCCGCGCCTCCTTTCGGCGAAGCTGCGCGCAGTGAATGGCTGCGGCAGCGCTTTATTGCCCTTGGGCTGGAAGATGTTCAAATTGAGGAACTGGGCAACGTCATAGGATTGCTTTACCACGACCGCCGGGATTCCCTGATCGGCATGAGCGCTCATCTGGATACTGTTTTTCCTCACGGAACGGTGCTGGAAACACGTGAGCAATCTACGAAACTCTTTGGTCCGGGCATCAGCGACAATGCTGCTGGTGTCACGGCCCTACTTGCGACCATTGCCGCGCTTAAAAAAGCACAGCTTAAGCCGGATACAAATATTATTTTCATTGGCAATGTAGGCGAGGAAGGTGAAGGCAACTTACGTGGCATGCGCCATCTGTTTTCCAACTCGCCATATCGGGACGCGATCCATTCACTTCTGGTCATCGACGGCGCAGGCACGGACACCTATGTGACCCAGGCGCTGGGCAGCCGCCGTTTTCAAATTACTTTTCGCGGGCCGGGCGGCCATTCATGGAGCGACTTCGGCGTTCCCAATCCCATTCTCCTGCTTTCGCGTTCGCTTTCCCGCTTTAGCGAGGTGCGCATTCCTGAATCGCCGCGCACCACGTTCAATATTGGCGTTATTTCCGGAGGCACTTCCGTCAACTCCATTCCGGAATCCGCGTCTGCGCGGGTCGATCTTCGTTCGGCTTCCATGGAAGAATTGCAAAAGCTGGAAGACCGGCTGCGTGAGTGCGTGGCAGAAGCATGGAGCCATGTGCCGCTGAGTTACCGTTCCGGAGAGGGCAAAGTTACGCTGGCAATTGAAAGCATCGGTGACCGTCCTGCCGCTGAGCTTCCCTCCAATGCGCGCATCCTGCAGGTTGTGCGTGCCGTTGACAAGCACATGCGCATAGAATCTTTTGCCCGCCTGGCCTCCACGGATGCAAATATACCTCTGGCTCTTGGAAAAGAAGCCACCACCATTGGCGCCGGCGGAGATGGCGGCGGCGCTCATACCCTGCGCGAATGGTTTGATTGCAGCAATCGCGACCTTGGCTTGAAGCGAATTCTGTTAGTCTTGTTAGCTCTTACCGGAGTGCATGAATGAAATTTCTCCCAGCCGTGCTGGTGGTGCTCATAATGGCAAGTTTCAGTTCCGCGCAGAAAGATTCTTCTTCTAAACAAAACCAACCTGCGGATGTGATTTTTATCAATGGCAATGTTTATCCTGGCGCACTATCCATCGGTGGTGAGACATGGTCCAGTCCGAGTGGGAAGCCCACGGCGCAAAGCCCTGTGTCGATTCAGGGCCCTGTCCACGCTATCGCTGTCTCCAGCGGAAAAATCATCGCTGTCGGCTCCAATGAAGATATTCAAAAGCTGAAAGGCCCACAAACTCAGGTCATTGATCTGGGCGGACATTTCGTCATGCCTGGCTTCAATGACGCGCATGTGCATCTCGGTTCCGGTGGTTTTGAAAAGCTGAATGTGAATCTGATCGGCAGCAAATCTCTGGATGATATGAAGCAGCGCATCGCCACGCGCGCCATGACTGCGGCAGCCGGTGAATGGATCGTCGGACGTGGCTGGGACCATACGCTTTGGGCAGAACAGAAGACGCCTACCCGCGCGGACATTGATTCCATGACTGGCGAGCACCCTGCAATTTTCAATCGCGTTGATGGACACATTGCCATCGCAAATACCCTGGCGCTTAAAGCCGCAGGCATTACAGCGCAAACACCCGATCCTCATGGCGGCAAAATTGACCGTGACGAAAAAGGAGAGCCCACAGGAATTTTGCGTGAAACTGCAATGGGATTGGTTGCGGAAAAAATCCCTCCGCCTACCATGCAGCAACGCCGCCGCGCCGCTGAGCTTGCGCTGGCCGATGCGGCACAATGGGGTATCACCTCCGCACAGGACAACTCTGACTGGGAAGATTTTCTCACCTATGAGCAGATGGAAAAAGAAGGCAAGCTCACGCTTCGCATCTCTGAATGGCTGCCTTTTGATGCGCCGGTTGAGCGCCTGAAAGAAATGCGCCAGCACCACTCCCATGATGACAACATGCTGCACACCACCATGCTCAAAGGCTTTATGGATGGTTCGCTCGGGTCCCGCACTGCTGCTATGCTGGCTCCTTATTCAGACGATCTAAAAAATTCCGGCATCCCGCGCTATGAGCAGGACAAACTCAATTCCCAGGCTGCCGAACGTGTCCAGCAGGATTTTCAGCTTGGCTTTCACGCGATTGGAGATCGCGCTGCCCGCATGGCACTGGATGCATTTGCCTATGCCATCGAGAAAACAGGAAAGAAGAATCTGCGCTTCCGCATTGAGCATGACCAGGTGATTGCGCCGGAAGATTTCAAAAAATACAAAGCTCTTGGCGTGATCGCTTCAGTCCAGCCCAATCATCTGCTCACAGACATGAATTGGGCGGAATCGCATCTTGGCCCCGAGCGCGCAAAGCATTCCTACCCATGGAAAGAATTTGAAGATAACGGTATTCCCTTGGCCTTTGGCACGGATTATCCCGTGGAGCCGATCACCCCGTTTCGCGGAATCTACGCGGCCATTACACGCAAAAATGAAGCCGGCACAAAAGAGTATTATCCCGAACAGAAAATCTCCATTGGTCATGCTATTTTTGCCTATACTTCCGGTGCTGCTTATGCGGAATTTACTGAAGATAAAAAAGGCAAGCTCATGCCCGGAATGCTGGCTGACTTCGTTGTGCTCGATCGTGACATCACCAAAGTGGACCCGCCAGAAATCTTGAAAACAAAAGTGCTTCGCACTGTGGTCGGCGGAAAAACGGTGTACGAAGCAAAATAGTTTCGAATCGAAATTTGAACAAAGTTGATGACGAGATTTGAATGGACGGGCACAACCAAAGGTTCTCCAGATCACGTCATTTTGACGGTCGTGTCCAGAGAACGCATGCTGTCTTCAAATCGTGAGTAGCGATGGAAACCTGCTCCGCCGCTGATAAAAAGGCAAAACTAAAGCTTTCTTATCTCGATGTGACACTCCCACTCTAGACGTGCCATCCCGAACCGAGCAGCGACATGCAATTCACCAAATTGTATGATTGCGCGAAGGCGAGGGATCTACTCCGTTGCTTCTAAGGCTTGCCCGTTTCATTCTCAATCTGGTGCTTCAGCGGAGCGGATTCCTCGGCCTCGCAACTAAAAACCATCAAGCCGAAAACACTATCCCTGAGCTCGCCCTCGGAATGGCACATGGTGGTGTTTAGCCTCTTCCTACCTAATGTAACTCCCCTCTCTCGACGTGCCATCACGAACCGAGCAGCGAACATGCATTCACCAGATTTAGGATTGTGCGAAGGTGAGGGATCTACTCCCGTTACTTTTAAGGCTTGCTACGCCGTTTGATTCTCATCTGTGCACCTGGCTCAAGCTTCCAACCGGCATTTTCCTGCCATTCCTGACTTAAGTCGCTACAGTCAGGGTTTTCAGCAAGGATCAGCTTGAGCTTCTTCTCACGCCGCCAGCCTTTTATTTCCAATTCGCGCATTCTGGCCCTGATCACCTGGGAAAATTCCTCATACCAGACCAGCATGTCAAACTGGTAACGTGCGGTAAAACTGTAAGGATAGAGTTTTTCTTTATGCTCAATCACGCGAGCGCCCAGATCGCTGCTAAATCCGGTATAAAGCCGGCGCGACTTATTTGACATGATGTAAGTCCAATACCGTTTCATGGGAGCTGCGAATTTTATCACCGGTGCTTCAGCGGAGCAGATTCCTCGGCCTCGCAACTAACCGATCAAAGCCGAAAATGCCATCCTAGCTCGCCCTCGGAATGGCACATGTGGTGTTAAAGCTTCTCACGACATATTGTCCAACTAACAAGCTGTTCCCATCTTGATCTGACACTTCTCCTCTCGACGTGCCATCCCGAACCGAGCAGCGAACATGCAGTTCACCAGATTTAGGATTGCGCGAAGGTGAAGGATCTACTCCCGTTGCTTTTTGAGGTTTGCTTCGCCCGCTACACCGTGCTGTCTGTCTGGGGCACTGGTTTAGTTGTCGCCGAAGAGTTCGTTGGACTCACCGCTTCCCTGCCTAACTTTTTCTGATTATGCGAGTCACGCAGCAGCCACGCCAGATAAATAACAATCAGCACATTGACAATGAGCACGCCCCATTTAATGGGATTAGGACGATGTGTCAGCTCATAAATTTCTATGGGGATATACAGGCCGCCGCTGACCAGCGCAAACCATTCCGCCCAGGATTTTTCCAGCCAGAGACCTGTAGCCTCAGTAAAACGGATTGAGGCATAGGCCAGGGTGCCGCCAATCCATAAATGCAGATTGCCCGGAGTAATGCGGCGCGCACCGCGCACCAGCGCCCGGGCAAAACGTCCGTCAGGATTGAGGTGGAATATTTTATGAAGAAAATACAGCAGGTGCTCGGCCACGTTTTGCAGGTCTTTATGCAGAAGACTGAGCAGCCAGATCGCCACCACAATAGCAAACAGTCCTTTGATGGCCTCCAGCATGGCGATGCCGCGCAGGCCAAAGTGCCTTGCAACCAGGTTGTGTTCGGTATTCATCGGCCTGAGGCAAATGTCTATTTTATACTCGCTGCTCTAAAGACGATTTGATTTGTCAGGAATTTTATAAACTGGGGCCAGTCTTGCCTGCAGCTTTGCTTTTTCACTAACTATCTGCCAATGCAGCAGTCTAAATCCTTAACCAGATTCTTGCCTTGTACGGAGGCGTTCCCATGGAAAACCTACTGCAAAACATCCGCTTTGCGTTGCGCATGCTGCGCCGTAACCCGGGTTTCACAATCATTGCCACTCTGGTGCTGGCCATGGGAATCGGGGCAAACACCGCAATTTTCACCGTCGTTAATGCGGTGCTGCTGCAGCCGCTGCCTTATCCTGACGCGAACCGCCTGGTCATGCTACAGGATGAAGTGTCGCACTCTGGTTTTGTTCCCATGTCGTATCCGGCATTTCTGGCCTGGCGCGAACAGAAAGACATTTTTGATGAGGTTGCCACCTATGTAAATAGCAACGTCGGGCTTACGGGCGCCGGTGAACCTGAGCAGGTGCGCGCGATGCGTGTCTCTTCCAATCTCTTCCCCTGCTGGGTGTAAAACCGGCCCTGGGCCGTGGTTTTACTCCGGAAGAAGAGCCTCGTCAGGCCAATCCTGTGGTGATTCTCTCGCATTCTTTCTGGCAGGAGCATTTCCAGAATAATCCCCGGGCAGTCGGACAAAAACTGACTTTAAGCGATCAGGTTTATACGATTATCGGAGTGCTTCCCGCAAACTTCAAGTTTGGCAATGATCCCGGGCTGTTGCTGCCTTTGCGGCTGGACACCTCGGTCGCTCCCGATGGATTGAATTTTCTTCCCGTCGTGGGGAAGCTGAAGAATGGAATCACCTTTGCCCAGGCGCAGACGGCAACCAAAGCGGCGCTGCCTCGCGTGCAGAAGATGGCCACAAATGAATTAGGGATCGGCATTGTTCCCTTGCAGAAATATTTCACCGGCAACTCTCGTCCGCTGCTTCTGGTAATGCTGGTGGCTGTTGCCCTGGTTTTGCTGATTGCCTGTGCAAACACCGCCAACATGTTGCTGGCGCGTGCCGCGGCCCGGCAAAAGGAAATTGCCATTCGCATTTCCTTGGGAGCGGAAAGAAAGCGGCTGGTCAGCCAGTTACTCACAGAAAGCACAATGCTCTCTTTATTCGGTGGCATATTGGGCGTTTTGCTGGCTTGGGCGGCATTGGGGGCGCTCACTTCTCTTCTTGCTAACTGGTTGCCGCGCAATATTGAAGTACATCTGTCCATCACCGTCCTCGGATTCGCTGCTCTTCTCGCAATCGCCACCGGCATTCTGTTTGGCCTGGCTCCCGCCCTCCAGTCTTCACGCGGCAATCTGCACAACTCTCTCAAGCAAGGTGGATGGCAATCTGGATCTGCGGGCTCACCTCGTCTGAGGAGTGTGCTGGTAGTTCTGGAACTCACATTCTCCCTGGCCCTGCTAGCTGGATCGGGACTGCTTCTGCGGAGCTTTGTCCGACTGCTGAATGTTGATAAAGGATTTGATTCTGACCATGTGCTCACCATGACCATCAATCCTTCACCGGGCAGATATGCGGATCCTAAAATCGAGGGCCAGTACATTCAGCAGATCGTGCAGCATGTTCAGGCGCTGCCCGGCGTGCAATCCGCGGGCATGATCACAACCCTGCCGCTTCAGGGCGGTTCTACCAACGGCGACGTCAAGATTGAGAACAACCATGTGGATCCCAAGACGCCGCTGGTCGCCAACAAACAATTTGTACAGGACGATTATTTTTCCGCGATGCACATTCGCTTATTAAAGGGCCGCCTCTTCAAGAGCAGTGATACTGCCGATTCGTCCAAAGTGGTGATTGTTGATCAGGCATTTGCCCGCCAGTTTTTCCCCGGACAAGACCCCATTGGCAAACGTATTGACGTGAGCTGGGGCAAGCCGGGATGGAGTGAGATTGTTGGCGTGGTTGCGGATAGTAAGCTCAGCGGTCTTGATGACCAGCCTATGCCTACTTTGTATGCGCTGGTGCAGCAAAAACCTGAGCTGCTAAAGTTTCTGGGATTCTCGTTGGTGGTCCGCACTAATGTGGACCCGGCTTCAGTTAGCCAGTCCATAACCCGTACAGTTCATCAACTGGACGCCAATCAGGTGATTGCGGAGATGAAGACGATGGACTTGGTGATGAGTGATTCGCTTGCGCCCCGGCGTGCACCCATGTGGCTGTTTGCTGCCTTTGCCGGAGTCGCTTTGTTCCTGGCCGCTATTGGAATTTACGGATTGCTCTCTTATAACGTTTCCCAGCGCCGCCAGGAAATTGGCGTTCGCATGGCGCTGGGCGCGCAGCGTTATCACGTTCTCAGGATGGTGTTGGGTGAAGGCACAAAGCTGATTATTGTAGGCATTGCCGCCGGACTGCTGGTTGCATATGCTGCATCGCGCGCACTGGCCAGTATGTTGTATGGCATTAAACCCACTGACACGGTCACCTTTCTCTGTGTCTCATTATTATTGGCTGTGCTGGCGCTCCTGGCCTGTTGTGTTCCCGCTCTGCGGGCCACGCGGGTAGATCCGCTTGTGGTGTTAAGAAATGAATAGCGGGCATGGCGTTACCGCGATCAGCCGAAGAGTTCCCGGATTTTCTCTTCGCGGAAGGCAAAGATTTGCCGCACGTCTGAATGCACCTTTACCTTATAAACAAGCTCTCCCAACAGCCCAAAAGGAAGCGCAAGGTTCACAATGTCCGTGATCAACGTGCCGCCATCACGCGCCTCAAAGCGGTGCTCATGGTGCCACAGCTTATAAGGTCCGCGCAATTGCAAATCGACAAACCTGTTTGGCGGCTCCCACTCCACAATTTCACTGGTCCAGCGCAGTGGAATTCCATGCACCCGCAACTTGTAATGAATGAGTGTTCCCTTGCGGATTGGCTCCGGATCAACGGAGAGAATCTTAAAACTCAGCCATGGCGGCGTTATGGTTTCCAGGTTTTCTGCCCGTGAAAAGAATTCAAAGACTTCCGGCAGCTCACGCGGGACCTGCTGTGTAAAAACCAGAGTGTTAGCTTTACTCGCCATTGTGCTCCGCTCAGATTGAATCGCGGCAGACATGGTTGCCTATACCAGCATCTAACCTGAAGTGAACTGCTGAGGGCCAGGCAAGGATGCGGATGCGATTAGGATCTATGAGTTTCGGGTCTATCAAAGATGCAGTCTGGCGGACAGTGGAAGACGTGCCTGCCAAGCACACGCTGCAAATGGCCGCCGCGCTTTCATACTACTTCGTTATCTCGCTTTTTCCAGCCATCATTCTAATCTCTGCAATTTTTGCCTACCTGCCGGGCGCCAATCCGTTTGAGCAGGTGCTCTCACTAATGCGCGGATTTGTTCCTGCTGAATCTCTCAATCTGCTGCGCCGGGTGCTTTC
>DASRCD010000495.1:0-10105 GCA_035653315.1 Candidatus Angelobacter sp. | reverse complement strand
AGGTGGAAAATTACGTTCGCACGCGAATTCCCAAAGAAGAGCTGGTCACGGTGCTGGACAACCTTGGATTACCTTACAGCTCCATCAATAACTCTTACAGTACTGCAGGCAGCGTAGGCACATCCGACGCTGAAATTCTTTTCGCACTGAACCAGGAAAAGCACCATCCTACCGCTGACTATATAAAACAGCTTCGTGAAGATCTGCCAAAACAGTTTCCGGGAGTTGAATTCTTCTTTCAGCCGGCGGACATCGTAAGCCAGATCCTGAATTTCGGCCTGCCCTCGCCTATCGATATACAAATTGTGGGCAAGAACATGGCCCAGAATTATCAGCTTGGTCAGGAACTGACCAATGAAATCCGCCATGTGCCGGGGGCTGCTGACGTCCATGTGCAGCAGTTGATGAATTCTCCCGCGCTGCAGTTGAATGTGGACCGGAGCCGGGCCCAGCAGGTTGGGTTGCAACAACGCGACGTGGCCCAGAATCTCCTCGTCTCCTTAAGCGGTAGTTTCCAGACAGCGCCCACATTCTGGCTGAACCGTGAAAACGGAGTAACGTATAACGTCGCCGTGCAGACTCCGGAATACCGCGTGGATTCTCTGCAAGCCTTGATGAATACGCCGATCCGGGCCCCAGGTTCCGCTGCGCCGCAGATATTGGCTAATCTGGCAACGGTTTCTCCCGGCGTTACACCGGCAGTGGTTTCACACTACAACATCCAACCTGTAATCGATGTTTACGCCAGCGTGCAGGGACGGGACCTTGGCGGAGTATCGCGCGATATAAGAAAGATCGTTGACAAATTCCAGAAAAAACTTCCGCGCGGCACGCAGATCGTGATCCGCGGACAGGTAGAAACCATGTCCAGCAGTTTCTTTGGTCTCGGCGTGGGTCTTGTGATGTCGATTGTGCTGGTCTATTTGCTGATTGTGGTGAACTTTCAGTCATGGCTTGACCCATTCATCATCATCACGGCGCTGCCAGGAGCTCTTGCGGGAATAGCCTGGATGCTTTTGCTCACACATACCACGCTGAACGTGCCTTCACTGACTGGCTCTGTTATGTGCATGGGCGTGGCCACAGCCAATGCAATTCTGGTGATCTCGTTCGCCCGTGAACGGATGCAGGAAGGACTTACGGCTTTTGATGCCGCTATGGAAGCCGGCTATACGCGTATGCGTCCTGTAATTATGACGGCGCTGGCCATGATCATTGGCATGGTGCCAATGGCCCTGGGCCTGGGCGAAGGCGGCGAACAGAATGCTCCACTTGGACGGGCGGTAATCGGCGGATTGATTTTTGCCACGGTTGCCACCTTGTTCTTTGTTCCTGTTGTTTTCAGCATGATCCATGGACGCCGCGAAGCCAAGGCAGCCAGAAAAGCTGAGATGCCGCAGGAGATTTATTCAGAGATTTAATTCAGTATTTATAAGAAAATATGACACAGCTTATGGAACAACGCAGCGCAGAAACTGTAACACCTCACGCATCTAATGAGCAGCATCAGCCGACGCCTCCGCCAGCAACCAAGAGCGGGCGTGTGGCCCTGATTGTGCTCGCGATCTTGCTGGTTGCAGGCGCATTTGCCATTGCCCGCCGTCTTACGGAACGCGGAGCACTGGCCAAAGAGACAGAAAAGCTAGCCATTCCAACCGTGGGTGTAACGAAACCGGGCCTTGAGGGCTCATCGGATGAGCTGGTATTGCCTGCACAGTTGCAGGCCTTTGTGGAATCGGCGATTTACGCCCGCACCAATGGATATTTGCTGCGCTGGAATCATGACATTGGCAGTCATGTGAAAAAGGGCGAGTTGCTAGCTGAAATCGACACGCCTGAAGTTGACCAGGAACTCATGCAGGCGCAAGCCGCAAAACAGCAGACAGCGGCCCAGATGCAGCTGGCCAAATCCACGGCAGAACGCTGGGTAAATCTGCGCAAAACTGATTCGGTTTCACAGCAGGAAGCTGACCAACAGACCAGTGCTTACGCGCAGGCCCAGGCCAATCTGGCAGCTTCAGAAGCGAATGTGCGCAGGCTGCAACAGCTTGAGTCATTCAAGCGGGTGGAAGCTCCCATCTCCGGTGTAATCACCAAACGTAATACTGACGTTGGAGCGCTAATTACCGCCGGTAGCTCAGGACAAGGCCGGGAACTTTTCGATATTGCCCAGGTTGATCCACTGCGCGTCTTCGTCAGCGTTCCTCAGACCAACGCACCCTCTATTCGCTCTGGGTTGCCGGCCTATATTGAGTTGCGAGAATATCCCGGACAGAAGTTTGCCGGCAAAGTGGTACGCACAGCGGACGCCATTGATCCCGCAACCCGCACTCTGCTTACTGAAATTGATGTGCCGAACCCCGATGGCCGCCTGCTTCCCGGCTCATATGCTGAAGTCCATTTTGCGGTCCCGGTTAAAAATGTACGCCTGTCCGTACCAGTGAATGCCGTGCTTTTCAGGCAGGAAGGGCCTCGCGTGGGCGTGGTCGGGGCGGACCACAAGGTCCATTTGAAAGCCATCACCATTGGACGCGATTTCGGCACCAAAGTTGAAATTTTGGGTGGGCTGGATGCCAACGATCAGATTGTGGTGAACCCGGCAGACTCGCTGGAGGATGGGCAGGAAGTGAATGTCAAAGCCGAGGGTGCTAAATCGTGAAGAGTAGTATTCTCCGGCTTGTTTGTTTTTCCACATTGCTTCTTCTGATTACTGGATGCGCGGTCGGCCCGAATTATCATCGGCCTGATGTGGCCGTTGCGCCAACATGGAAGGAACAGGCCCCCTGGCGTCCTGCCGATCCTAAAGACACTATTCCCAAAGGAGATTGGTGGAGCACCTTCGGCGATCCTGAACTCAGTCAGTATGAAACCCAGGCGCTAAAGGCGAACCAGACGATTGAATCCGCGCGCTATCAACTTGAGCAGGCGCGCGCTTCGGCACGGATAAGTGTATCCGGCTATTACCCACAACTGAGTACTGGAATTTCCGGCAACCGGTCGCGCACTTCCGCCGGTATTCCAACAACCACGGGCATACCTTTGGCTGGCCCATCTACCGCCAGTGATTTCACCATTCCTTTCAATATCACATGGGAGCCTGACGTTTTTGGCGGTGTAAGGCGAAGCGTGGAATCAGCGAATGCCGCGTATCAGGCATCGGCAGCGGCACTGGAAAATGTGCGGCTGGTAGTGACATCAGAAGTGGCAGTGGACTATTTCACCCTGCGCGAACTGGATGCCGAGATAGCCGTGCTCAACGCTTCCGTGGAATATCAGGGAAAATCCCTCACGCTTGTGCAAAACCGGCATACCGGCGGCATTGCTTCCGGTCTGGATGTGGCCCAGCAGGAAACTCTGCTCAATTCTACCAAGACACAGGCCACACTGCTGAAGCAGCAGCGGGCCCAGTTTGAACATGCCATTGCCGCACTGGTGGGAGTTCCTGCTTCCAGCTTCACCGTACCGGTAAAGCCGCTGGCTATTGCTCCACCGGCAATCCCTTTAGGCGTTCCTTCAGACGTGCTGGAGCGGCGGCCGGATGTAGCGCAAGCAGAGCGGCTAATGGCGTCACAGAATGCGCAGATCGGCGTGGCAAAGAGCGCTTTCTATCCGGGAATTGGCCTTTCTGGTGGCGGTGGTTTCCAGAATACAGCTCTGAGCGGCCTTCTTAGCGCGTCCAATGGATTTTGGGCGCTGGGGGCCAACGTAGCGGAAACGGTTCTCAGCGGTGGACGCCGGCGCGCGCAAGTGGACTTTGCCAAGTCGGCCTATGGGGCCTCCGTGGCCAATTACCGGCAAACCGTGCTCACAGCTTTTCAGGAGGTTGAAGACTCGCTGGCAGGGTTGAATGTGCTCTCTCAAGCCGCTGAGACACAACAGCTTTCTGTAGATGCTGCCCAGCGGGCTCTCAGCATTGCGAATGACCGCTACACGGGCGGATTGGTGACTTATCTGGACGTGATCACGGCCGAGCAGACCCTGCTGGACAGCCAACGGCTGGCGACACAGATTCTTGGCCAGCGCCTGGTAACTTCGGTTTCACTGGTAAAGGCTCTTGGTGGCGGATGGGATGCTTCCAGCCTGCAGGCAATTCAGGTAAGAGGCACTTTAAAACAAGCTGTGGAACCATAACTGGGCTCTGGTTGCTCTCTTGGCCCATACAATGGACGCAATGCGTCTACGGCACCTCATACATCGGGCTGGATTCGGTTTATTGCGTTTTGCGGGAATTCATCTGGCGTTCGCCATGCTTCTTCTCTTGGCATTGTTTACAAATACCATTTCTTTTGCACAGAAAAAGCATGCTCCTGTAATTACCAATTACACGGCGCTTATTGAACGCTCCACACAGCATGAAGTGCAGGCATTGGAGGCGCTCCCGCCCTTTGAATTTCAGGAAAGGCTGCAATGGGATTGGGGCTCAGAGACACGCTTTGTGATTGAGACCCCGGAAGGGCGTGCCGACCGCATCATCCTTTTCCGCGATGAACCGCTCTCCGCCGACCAGCAAGCCAAACAGCAACGCAGGCTGCAGAAACTTCTGGTCGACCGTGACATGGTGAAAGACGAATTTCAGGACCAGAAAGCTGAACTCCAGCGCCGGATAAAAGTCTTAAGGGCCTTTCCCAAGGCATTTTTCTTCGATTTTGCCGGACGCGAAAATGGGCTGCTTCGTTTCAATTTCCATCCAAATCCTGATTTCTCGCCCAGTGAGCGGGAAACGCAGATGTATCGCGGCATGGAAGGCACCATGTGGCTGGAGCCGCTTCAGGAACGCCTTGTAAGGATTGAAGGCAGGCTGGTAAAGGACGTCTCTTTCGGTTGGGGAATTCTAGGCCATTTGAATAAAGGCGGACTTTACGAGATCGCGCAGACACAAGTCTCTCCTGGTGTTTGGCGCGTCACAACGCTGAATGTGGATGTGAAAGGCAGGACATTTCTTATAAACGGTTTCCATTTCTTTCGGGAGGAAAGCAATACGTATTTCCGGCCAACTCCGCTGACAATGACTTACCAGCAGGCCGTGGAAACGCTTCTTGCATTACCCAATCGAGACTTGAGTGCGGCCCAAGCGATCCACCATCATTGATTAAAGAAGCAGATACCCCGAACCAGAATGAACCTTTCAGCAGCAGCTCTGCGCATGAGACGAATTATTTATTCATAATTATTTAGATCGTTCTAAGGTCTCTCTGCATCCAACATGCCATGATCAAACGTGTGGCTTTGATCGCGGCTGGTTGGGCACTGCTGGTTGTGGGAGCAGCAGGAATCTTTCTGCCCGTTCTGCCCGGTATCCTTTTCCTGTTGATTGGCTTGTATATTCTCTCCATGGAATATGCATGGGCGCGCCGCTGGGTGGATGCGCTGCTTCGGCGCTTTCCCGCCGTGGCCCGCAGATTTCACCAGATCGTTGGTGGGCCGGTTAAACCCTCTTCAGTTGAACTCCAGTAATTCACATCCTGCCTCATTCAAATTGACAGTTCTTTGTAATAGCTAATACGCTTTGATTGCCGAAGTGTAGAGCGGACATATGGTGCAAACAGGACTAAAGCCGAGCGCTGCATCAACCACTAGACCAGCAAAGATTGAATCAGCAACTCAACTCGCAAAAAGCGTCAGGGATGCAGCGGAGCGGATAAAATCCGCCGTGACTGAAACGCCGGTTGCAGAAGTTTCAGATCTCTACCCGGAATTGGGCGTTCATCTTTTCTGCAAGCTGGAAAACCAGCAGCAAACCGGCTCATTTAAATTGCGCGGCGCCAGCAACAAAATACTTTCGCTGTCTCCCGCTGAAGCCGCCAGAGGAGTCATAGCCGCTTCCAATGGCAATCACGGCCTGGGCATGGCTTACGCTGCGGATCGGGCGGGAATAGCGGCGGAGGTCTATGTTTCCTCGCATGTATCTCCTTCCAAGGCACGCCGCATTGAGGAATACGGTGCACGCTTGCAGCGCGCCGGAAATGATCCGCTGGAAGCCGAATTAGCGGCCCGGTCTGCCGCTGAGCGGCAAGGAAAAGTCTTCATTTCACCTTATAACGACTTTGAAGTTATGGCCGGACAAGGCACCATCGCCGTGGAATTACTCCGCCAGCTTCCGCAGATGGATGCAATCTTTGTGGCCGTAGGCGGCGGAGGATTGATCGGCGGTATCGGGGCTTATATGAAATTTGCATCGCCGCAAACGGAAATCGTGGGCTGCTGGCCGGAGAACTCACCTGTCCTGCATGAATGCATCAAGGCTGGCCGCATTATTGAAGTTCCCGAACAGCCCACACTTTCTGAAAGCACCGCAGGCGGACTGGAAACAGGTTCAGTCACGCTGGACGTATGCCGCCATGTGATTGACCATTCCGTGCTGGTAACAGAGAGGGACATTCTCGGTGCGATGCGCAGGGTTCGCGACGCAAGAGGCTGGGTGATTGAAGGCGCAGCCGGGGTCGCGCTGGCAGCTTTTGAAAAAGAAGCCCACCGGTATCGCGGAAAGAATGTTGTGGTCTTGATTTGCGGTGGCAATGTTTCTGCTGAAGTAATGCGCCAACTGGGTTAAAGCTGCTTTTTGCGCCCAGTGAAAATGAGGTCTCCATAAACATCGCAAGCAGTATGGAATGGCCCGTAGCTGCCTTTCACAGAGCCATTCATGCCTTCATTGGAATGGTTGATCAAGACGGAAAAAAGCGGATTCAGAAATCCCAGCGCGCCTCTGGCATTTTCTCCCAGTTTGCCGAAACCGCGCGACAACCACTGATTACGCCGCGCAACAACAACCAGCTTAATCTGCTCAAGTCCCCCTGTCTGGCTCAAGATTTGCCGCTGAAACGCGTCTGCGTCATAAATACGCTGAAAGAAGTATGCCTCCTGGTCGCCCGTTTTACGCGCTGCGCCTGAAAAGCCGATTCTTTTTTGCTCAAGATAGTGGCTGCTAAAAGGGACACTCACGGCAAGCAGCCCTCCGGGCTTGAGCACACGCAGTAATTCACGCATGGCCTGGGAATCGCCGCCTTCTCCTTCAATATGCTCGATGACTGACATTGAGTACACCAGATCAAAGGCAGCATCAGGAAATTTCAGGGAGCGTGCATCTTGCAGAGCAAATTGGACCTTACCTCTGGCGCCGGGCTCCAATGCCCGCCACATGACTTTGTATTCATCAATATTTATTTCGCTGATATCGGTAAGTAGGATGTCCGCTTTAATTTTCTGCCCAAGATAGAGACCAAACATCTTTGGGCTGCCAACATCCAGCACTTTGATGTCCTGCGCGGATGGAATTCCCTGCAGATAATGGCGAAGCGCTTGATCGAACCAGTAATATTCAGGGAACCGCGAGTAGGCATTCACAGGTTGCGAGATTTTTCCAAGTGTTTTCCTGGCTCCCAGCGCCAAGCCGTTTTTGAAAAAATTGGCCAGCCCTGTGCGAAGTCCAAAAGAGTAATACTTAAATTCATTATGTGGAAACAAGCTTATTCATCCTCGCGCGTGAAGCATACATTATTCCGGCACAGAAAACTGCAGGACAGCATGGCAGAATCAGCTTGTAACAATAAAAGATTTTGGCAGCAATAAAAATCTCTCTGTCTTGATTTTGCAACCAGGAAACATTTTCTTCAGTTTTCGTTTGGAAATCCAGGTTACATCGTACACATAAGGCTTCTTGAACAACCATCCGTTGAGGGTGAAATAGCGCAGAAATTTTGGGGTAAGCCAGGAAATTGGAAGCCAATGAAGAAATATGGCTGAAAGATGTGGATCGATCGGGAACAAACGGCTTGGAGTTTGACAGTAAATTCTTTTTCCTACCCGCATCATCTCCTGCGCAAACTTGTATTGATTTGCTTCGCTTCCTACATGTTCAATGACCGAATTTGAAAATGCCAGATCAAAAGACTTATCCGCAAACGGCAGGTCGCATCCAGATCCGAGAATATATTTGAACCCGCCAGTGTCTTCAGGCAGTTCAATGTTCAGGATCGTTATTCCTTCCGTACGCCCGATAATTGGCCAGGTGTAATGCGCTCCGCCAATATCCAAAATGCTTTTACAGGATTGATATTCTGAGACAAAATTCTTGAACCGCCGCTTGCGAAAATATTTACGCAATGGCATTTGAAAGTCGATTGGATGCATAGTCTGATGACATTTTAAAGGAATTTAGCCGGACTGTGTTGTCCTTGGCGCTGCATGCCTTTAGGATGGATCACACCACTTACTATCAGCAAACTGATGAAAATCGCCATTGACGTCCATAGTCTGGGAACGCAGTCCGGGGGCAACGAAACGTATTTCAGGCAGCTTCTGCACGGACTGGCAGCGGACAAAAGCAGCAATCAATACGACCTCTGCTATACCCATCCATCCGCTCGCAATGAAATTCAAAATGATCCCCGATTCAGATTCACGCCAATCCCTAACAATCCCATTCCTCGCTTGTGTGCTTCCCTTCCCTGGCATCTTTGGAAGACCAAACCGGACATCTTTCATTGCCAGTATGTAAAGCCTCCGTTTGGAAAAACACGAACTGTAGTGGCAATTCACGATCTGGCCCATGAGCATTACCCGGAGTTTTTTCACCCCATAGAGGCGGCACGCATGAAAGCATTGGTGCGGTGGACCGCCAAACACGCCGATCATATCCTGACTATTTCAGAATTCTCGGCCGATGATATTGCCCGGCGCTTCCACATCTCCCGCGACAAAATTACTGTGGCTTACCTTTCCGCTTCAGCGGAGTTCCATCCCCGCGATAAAGACACTTGCAAGGAACATCTGGCAAAGGCATATGGAATTGAATTTCCCTTTGTCCTTTATGTTGGCCGCGTTCAGGCCCGCAAAAACCTTCCGCGTCTGGTGGAAGCGTACTCCCAGCTCAAGAAGCAGGGCGTTTCCGCAAAGCTGGTGATCGTGGGTAAAAAAGACTGGCAATTTGAGCAATTGCTGGCCAGGATCAAAGAATTAGACCTGGTGAGCGACGTAATTTTTCCCGGCTATGTGCCTTTTTCCGATTTGCCGCTCTTTTACAACGCCGCGGAAGTATTTATTTTTCCTTCATTTTTTGAAGGATTTGGTCTTCCCGTGATTGAAAGCATGGCCAGCGGAACCCCCACAATCACGTCCTTTGGATCGTCGCTGGCAGAAGTCGCGGGAGACGGGGCGATCCTGGTGGACCCGCAAGACACCAGTGCTATGGCAGAAGCCCTGATAAAGGTCCTCGGCGAGCCATTATTTGCGCAGCAGCTATCGCAGCGTGGACTGCTGCGGAGCGCTCAATTTCTACCTGGCGTTCTGGCCACAAAAACCCTGGATGCCTATCGCAAAGTTCTTTCACTCTAATGCTGGATAAGCTCACGCATGGACCAGCGTGTTTGGCTTTTCCCGCTGGGCCAGATATTGCTCAAGCGCTTCTTTCCAGTGGCTAAAAATATTCATGGATTTCTTTTTTAATGCAGCATTTTCCAGCACGGAATATTTTGGACGCGGGATTTTGGCGGGAAACTCTCCCGGCCTTGCAGGCAAAACGCGAACCCTGGTTTTTGTAAGCTCAAAAATAGCACAGGCGAATTCAAACCAGGAGCAGCTACCTTCAGCCGTGGCATGATACAGGCCATAGTCGCTGGATTTGCTCAAGACAATCAGTTGCTGGGCAATTTGGGCGGTTGGAGTGGGTGTAACAAATTCATCATTTACCACGCGCAGTTCCTCACGCTCCCCGGCAAGCTTAAGCATCAGTTCGACAAAATTCTGGCCGCCCTTGGCCCGGCAGGGATTCTCTCCATAAATTGCGGAGACGCGCACCACAAAGTGCCGGGGATTCAGCGTACGAACAAACTGCTCGCCGGAAAGCTTTGTATTTCCATAAACGTTCAGCGGCAGCGCCTGATCATCTTCTTGATACGGCGAAGCCTTCGTGCCGTCAAAAACATAATCTGTGCTGATGTGCACAAGCGTAGCGCCTATTGCATTGGTAGTTTGAGCAACATTGCGCGCACCAATGCCATTCACGGCAAAGGCTTGTCCCGGATCAGCCTCGCATTTTTCCACATGATGATAGGCTGCGGTATTGATCACCAGTTCCGGACGAACACTCTCCAGCCCCGCGCGAACTGAG
>DASRCD010000494.1:0-5107 GCA_035653315.1 Candidatus Angelobacter sp. | reverse complement strand
AAAGGCAACAGAATGCTCAGCACCAGCCAGGGGGTCTTATATGGGACCAGCGAGTAAGCCGCTAAAATCCCCAGGGACCAGAAAGCACAAAACACAGTAAAAAAACTTCTTGCCTGAAAAAAGGCCACCAGAATGCCAAGGCTGCCAAAGACCAGGAGCGGCGCTTCTTCTGACCACATCCAGGAGAAATACGTCCACCATTCCCGGTTATAAATGCCGTTCTCGCCCGTCTTGGTCCAGTAAGTAAATGTTCTTACTGAATCCAGAATGCCTTTGTTGTTGGTGAAAAAAGACGAGTAGAGTAAAACTCCAATCACCACGAAGATACTGGCTGCCGCCAGATAGAGCTTGAGTTTATCTGACCGCTGGATCTCTTTACGCACGGTCTGAGAAAGCGTATTTTTCTGTCCTCTCAGCCGCAGATAAACCGTGGTGCAGGGAATGGCGATCACCCAGACAGCCGCGGTGATTAGCCATGTTTCTTTCGTGGCGAACATCATTCCCGCAGAGGCCGAGGCCAGCATCAGATAGGCTGGTTTGCCGGTGTCCTGATACCAAAGCCACGCGACAATCACGCCAAGCGTGAAAAAAACAAACAGAATTTCATGGATGAAATAGCGGGAGAAAAAGATAAATCCGGGTGAGACTGTGGCAAATGCCGCCGCGCCCAGAGCGGCAACCCGGCCAATATATCGCCGAAGGCAGAGCATTAACCATACAAGCCCAACCCCAAAAAACGCTGTGACAAACCGGATGGCAAACGTGCTCAGCCCGTGGCCCCAATGAAACAGGTTGTTAATGGCGGTGGGTATGACCGCAATGTAATAAAGCGAAGGCCCGTGATAATTTGCAGGATCGTAGTGGTAGTAGCCGGTGCGAAATAGCGTTACCAGAAAATTCCCGTTTACGCCTTCATCATGGTGCAGCGGTTTCTGCGTAAGGTAAATCAGACGCAACAGCGCCGCAGAAACCAGAATTGCCGCACAACTCCACCACCAAGTCTCGCGGGAGGCATAAGGTTGCGATAAAGCAGCAACACTGGCCGGGCGAACGTTTGTCTTGCGCTTACGGGCTCTTGCGGAAACCTGTTTCATGCGTGCGATATCTTAACCCAGCGCCGCCCGATCAGGCGCTGCGCACCTCTTCAGGAAGTTTTTCGCGCAGGCTGGTCGCCACATTAATCAGCTCCTGGCTTACGTTGCGCGTCCGGGAGATTGCATCGGCAATCGGCACAGAGGTTATGTCATTGCCTTTGAGCGCCACCATGTGCCCGAACTTTCCTGCATGCACCAGATCAATAGCCCCGATACCATAGCGGGTAGCCAGCATGCGGTCAAAAGCCGTGGGCGAACCGCCGCGCTGCGTATGCCCAAGCACGACTGCCCGAGTTTCAAAGCCGGTTCGGCTTTCAATTTCTGCTGCCAGCGTATTGCCGATTCCGCCCAGGCGCACGTGGCCAAACTCGTCAGTTTTTCTCCGCTCTTCCACGCCGTTGCGGCTGGCCAGTTTGGAACCTTCCGCTACCACCACAATGCTGAAATTGCGTCCGCGATCATGGCGGCTCTTGAGAGTTTCTGCAATTTCCTGGATATCAAACGGCTGTTCTGGTATCAGAATCACGTCTGCGCCGCCGGCAATGCCGCTGTAAATGGCGATCCAACCGGAGTCGCGGCCCATCACTTCCACCACAATTACGCGGTTATGCGCCTCAGCCGTGGTATGCACGCGATCAATGGCCTCCGTGGCGATACTCACTGCGGTATCAAAGCCAAAGCAGAGATCGGTACCACTCAGGTCATTGTCAATCGTCTTTGGCACTGCCACCACTTTTACACCGCGCTCAAACAGCTTCAGCGAGACGGATTGTGTATCGTCGCCGCCCAGGGCGATCAGCGCCTCAATGCCATTTTTCTTCAGGTTCTCCATGCAGCGCTCAATGCCATTTTCTTTTTTTGCCGGATTTGTCCGCGAGGTGCGAAGTATGGTGCCGCCTTGCGGCAAAATGCCCTTCACTGCTTCAAGGTCCAGCGGACGTGTGATATTTTCCAGCACGCCCCGCCAGCCTTCCAGAAAGCCAATGAACTGGTCGTTATGATGAAAGACGCCCTTGCGCACAATGGCGCGGATTACTGCGTTGAGCCCGGGACAATCGCCTCCTCCGGTAAGAATGCCGATCTTCATTATTTCTGTCCTCACTTCACTTGATGAATCTGATAGATGCGGTACGCACCTGCCTGCCACCACTTTTCATGCTGCTGCCAGAACTGCTCATTTATATTGAATGCCGCATACTCCGCCGGCCCCATGAGCACATAATCCACATTGTATTGCCGCAGCAGCGCATCTGCATTCGGCTCCCCTGAATAGATGCGTTGGATATCAGTATTGCGCTGCGTATAGTCCAGGCCGCGCGACCACATCCACCCTGGATAACCCAGCAGCGAACGCCTTCCTGTTAAGAATACCGGAGAATTGTAGGTTGGTGCATGCAGCACAACCGCGCGGGGTGGCGCTTGCGCGGAGATTTCATTGGCCGCGGCAATACCGTAGGAGTCAAATTCCTGGTATTCACTGGCTTCAGAAACCACGCGCAGAACATCAAGGCTTCCGGCAAAGATCAAAGTGGCAAACGCAATTGGAGCAATCCAGCGGAACCAGGAGCGTTGCTGCCACCATCGCGCCAAAAACCAGGCCACCAGCGGAGTGGAAGCAACATACCAGAGGAAGAGAACTTTAATATTGTCCCATACCCACGGAGCCACCTTAATCAGGTTGGGGATTAAAAAGCAAAAAATAAACGGCACATAAAATTTGAGCAATCGCCGGGGTAACGCCATTTCACCGCGCCGCCAAAGCAGGCACACAACCAGAATTGGGATAAACAATCCAGTATTCACAAACCAGAACCATGCGATGTTGTGCGTGCCGTGGTCCCAGCCGGGCTGCCAGCCCAGATAGCTGCGCGTGTTCACGCCACCGGTGTTCGCAAGGAATAGAATCTCCGATGCGCAGACGATCAGCGCTACAGCGAAGAATATCAGCCAGTTTCGCAGTGATGTTCTGAAGAGAACTGCAAGACATACCGCTACTGCCATTACCACCAGGAATGTATGGGCGTGAATCAGCGGAAGTAATCCGGCCAGAAAACCAGCGGCAAGCATTCTTCGCAGAGATGAATTGGGAAATTCTGCTGGAAGATCAGACGCCACATTTTTCTTGGCGGCTTTTCGTTGTGGCTTGGATGATTTGCCTGGCGGAGGGAGGTTTGGTTTTCCCGTGACGCTCGTTGCTGGATTATTGCCTGCCTGTGCTTCCTGTTGAGAAATCGCAAGCCACCACTGGCAAAAGATGGTGACGGCAAGCGGCAATCCAAAAATGATGCTGCGCTGCGGCACAAACAGGGTAGTCAGGGAATTTCCCCAGCGAAGAATGCTGTTGGGGACAATGGTGTAATCATGAGGAAGACTGGCAAGCGTGGAAAAGAATCCTTGCCCATTGCCGACATCGGAAAACAGCAGCCACCATCCCATGCCTCCGCTGAAAAGCACAAGCAAAGGAGCAATCACACCGGCCAGGCGGTTACGGGTCAATAAGAGAGTCCAATAATGGACCACGCCTACCAGTGACAAGGCCATCAGCATGTTTTGCAGCCACATGACCGCAAGAATGTCAGCGCCTGCGCGTACCAGCATGGCCGCCAGAAAATCCACCAGAAAGGGATAAGCAAACCGCACGCCGGCATACGTTGGATCCTGCGGCGGAATATTGTTGCCCTGCGCGAAGCTGTGAATGATCTGGAGATGAAGAGGAAAGTCACCCAGATTGTTGGTGACTCCGGTGAAGATGCCATCCGTATGCGTATAGGCGGCGCGGCTGAAAACCATGCCCAGGAGAATGGCCAAGGCAAGATAAAAGACCAGATAGCCAATGCCGCCAGTGTTTGCGTTTGTAGAAGCACCGCGAAGATTCCCCAGAATCAACGCACGCCGCTCAGGGTCTGCCAGTAATAAAAGGGGCAGCA
The DNA here is from genome assembly GCA_035653315.1 of Candidatus Angelobacter sp. Classification (GTDB taxonomy): domain Bacteria; phylum Acidobacteriota; class Terriglobia; order Terriglobales; family Acidobacteriaceae; genus Angelobacter. Next base: position 1,086 of record DASRCD010000494.1, on the reverse strand, counting down.
ACATTACAATGGCACTCAGCGCCAAAGTAAGCGCTCCCAGGCCAAAACATAAAGCCAGAAGAAAGCCGGCCGTCGCCATGAGTGCCATGCCAATGGCGGCTCCCATGCATAGACGCGCTGCTCTGGGAGCAGTGCGATCAAAAAGAAAGGTCAGCAGCGTTCCGCCAATAATTGCTGAAACAAGTAGAAGGCAGGCGAGCAGCATAGTCAAGAAAGGCCTTTATTCATCTTCATCCAGGCTGGTATCAGGTGCAAAGTCGTCTCCAGTTCCGAAAAATGATTCTAAATTATGGCTGAGAGTATGGTCCGGCTTCCGTGTTATATATAGCGAATGAGAACGTACAGGGCCTGTTTAGCTATTTTATTCTTCGCCTGCGCATTGTCGGCCTATCCTGGTGAGGCCGCCCCCAGCCTTGACCTGCATGATTTAAAAGGTGCGCCGCACAAGCTTTCAGACTTTCGTGGAAAGCCCGTAGTGCTGAACTTCTGGGCCACATGGTGCGTCCCGTGTGCCGCGGAAATGCCCCTGCTGAGCGAGATGCAGGAGCGATACAAGGGTAAAATCCTGTTCATTGCCGCTTCTGTTGACGATGATGATGTGAAGCCGCAAATAGAAGCCTTTGTGAAAAAGCACAAAGCCGACGCCCTTACGATAATGACAGGGGCCTCACTCGACAGCCTGACGGACTTCAAACTGAAGCAGGTGATGCCCGGAACAGTGTTTATTGATGCCGAAGGAAATATTGTGGACCGATTGAGCGGCGCGCTAAAACGGGATGAACTGCAAAGCCGCCTGCAAAAACTGGCAGCGGGAACTCTTGTTCCAACGCCAACACCGGCAGAACCTCAAAAACCGTCCAAAGCGGAACCTGGCAAGCAATTTTGACCTGCAAGAACTCTGCGCATTTTCATTTAGATTGCGCTTGGAGTTCGCCGCGCATGAAAGTATGTAATGCCAATCACGGTCATCACTGTTGTTGCCGCCGGAGTTTTCCTCATTTCGCCAGCGCGGATGCAATGTTACGGTGACACACCGCTGGCAAAAGAACTCGATTCAGCATCCACGGCCATTCATGCTCAAGTAAA
>DASRCD010000493.1:0-3521 GCA_035653315.1 Candidatus Angelobacter sp. | reverse complement strand
TTAATACAGATGCGAAGGAGCAGGCCGCTGGTTCTCTGATTCTTTGAGTCGCTCCGCTGCGCTGCGCTGTGCGCGGGCCTACCGGCAGTGAAGAAGGATTTCTTTTTTTCCAGCACTTACCCCTTCAGCGCGCGAAGCGCGCCTCCGCGACGTACTGGGCTATCCTCTGGTCGCGCCTAACGGCGCTTGGATAATGGGTGCTATGCATTGTAAAGAACCAGACAAGAAATCTTCCTCAAGCCGCATGCTCCGCAGGCCGTGCGCAATCTGGATGACTGCCTTCGGTTGCTCAGCCGGAAGCCCGCGTAAACGAATAGATCGACGCCATCCGGCGTGGCCAGCGTGAAAGTAGAAGCGTTGCTCATGGTAGGCCCGCCATCATAACGCTTGTCAACGCAAGCTACGGTAAAGAACGGCGTTGAATTCCATCCCGTCTCTCATCGATAATTTGAAACGCATTACGCAATGGCCGCCACATGCATGCCAACTGAATCCAATAAACCTCTTGACGAATTCGGAATGCAACTGCACAATTTCACCTAACGAACCCCCTCCAAATATATGCCAATCAAATACTCATGTTTTATCAGTTATTGTCATGGGCAAGGGCAACTCATGAAGCAGTTCATCGAGCAACTGCGCAAAACTATTGATGACTACACTGATCCATTCATGGATGAAAAAGCGTTTATTGACGAAGCCCGGCTACAACCTGGATATCGCTACAATGAAGCACTAGCGCAAGCGATTTGTCAAAGCGCTTGCATGGTAGTGGTCTATGTCCCCAGATATGAGAGGCACTCGTACTGTCTGAGGGAATTTAAGGCAATGGAACTCATTGAATCAAACAGACTAATGACTTTTGGTCAACAACGGTTTCAAAACCTGCGAATGATTATTCCTATCATCTTGCGTGCCGACGACGAAGAAGGCGTGCCACCAATTATCCAAGACTACATTCAGTATTGTAATTTCACGAAATACACAACTGCCGACATGGATCTAAGCAAGAACTTAACTTATGTAACGCAGATCGAGCAAATCGCACGATCCATTAATAGGATTTTGAGAGCGATGCAGGAACCGGATCCGTGCACGCAATGTGCCGAGTTCAGATTGCCGGCGATTGAAGGGGTTCCCGCGTGGAGAGTCCCGCCTTTCCCTGGAACCGGCTTATGAACCCAGATTTAAATTTGGGAAGGTTAATCACCTTTTATTCGTACAAGGGCGGTACCGGGCGAACAATGGCCTTAGCAAACGTGGCCTGCCTATTAGCCCAAAGGCCAGCAAAGAAAAAGCCCGTTCTCGTCATTGACTGGGACCTTGAAGCGCCTGGTCTCCATCGCTATATTAAGCCTATCGAGTCCGGGGCATCCACTGGGGTATTCTCAAGACAAACTAACACATCGGCTACCCATGAAGGACTGATTGAGCTTTGGTCCGAGATCGAAAAGCGAATAGCGGGATTGAAGCCGGATATTTCGAGCACAAAGGCAGGCGACATTATCTCGGAAGATTTGGCGGCCGATGTGATGAGGAGCATCGACTTTGAGAAATACATTTGCGCATCCGATGTTGCCGGAGTTTCGATTCTTACTGCAGGAAGAATAGACGTTAACTATCCATCGAGAGTGAGCAAATTTCCATGGGAGGCACTCTACCGGCGCTGCCCTTTCCTGTTCAGAATGTTTGCTGAATCAATTACTGAGGATTATGAATATGTTTTAGTCGATTCGCGAACGGGTATTACAGACACAAGCGGAATCTGCACCATGCTTTTGCCAGAAAAATTAGTAGTGGTATTTACTCCAAATCGGCAGAGCCTCACCGGCATTGTCGATCTCGTTCAGAATGCGACGAAATATCGCCGCCGTTCCGACGACTTGCGCACTTTGCTAATTTTTCCGTTGCCCTCGAGGATTGAGGCCTCGGAACCGATACTGAAAGACTATTGGCGATTCGGGAATTCCGACAAGCAAATTGAAGGCTATCAGCCCGCCTTTGAGACGATCCTAAAGGACGCTTATGATTTGCCTGCATGCGATCTGGGACATTACTTCGACGAAATACAGATTCAGCATATCCCTAGATACGCGTACGGAGAAGAAATTGCCGTTAAAGTTGAACGTGGAAGTGATCGACTATCTCTTCAGAGAAGCTACGAAGCCGTTACTCGCTGGCTGTGCAGCACGAAGGGCCCATGGGAGGCCATTGATTCTGTTCAAGAGATTGTCCAGGAAAAAGAAAAACTGTTAAAAGCTCAATACGAGCATGAAGTGAAGAGTGCGACAAAGAAGGCAGGCAAGCGGGCGTGGGTGCTCGGTGGAATTGGCACTATCGCTGCCACTTTAATAGTCGCCGCTATTAGTGTTCCAAATTTGCTTAGAGCAAGGATGGAAGCAAATGAATCGGCAGCGACTTCTGCTCTTCGTACAATCAACATTGCGGAAGTTTCATATGTAACTACGTACCCAGATGTGGGGTATGCGTGCGATCTTGCTGTCCTTGCTCATGGCCACCAGAAGGGTACACAGATCAATGCTCAGTCTAACTCGTCTGATGTTATACCCACGAAGAATGCGGCCTATCTGATCGATGAGGAATTGGCGTCTGGGAAGAAATTTAATTACCAATACAAGTTCACTTTTTGTAATGCTCAAGACTATCGAATAATGGCAACTCCCATGACACCCAGCGCAGGTACGAAGTCATTTTGCAGCGATGCAAGTGCGGTCATTCGTTCAGATCCTAATGGTCGAGACTGTGCTGCAAGCCCTCCACTTTAAAATATAGTTTTTCTGCGTGCTTCCTCGTATTCTGTATTCTCATTGCGTTATCGATGTGCGGAACTGACTTGTTTGCAATAAGAATTGCAAAATGCCGGGAGGGGGCCAAAAGATCCGGTGATCGGGAAATCGGGGAATCGGAACCCCAAAACCAATTGAAACCCGAAACCGAGAGTTTCACCGCCAAGGACGCAGAGATCGCAAAGGAATTTGGAAAACTGAAGAGCTTCACCACTGATCCACGGCAAGCCGGGACAGGTTGATACTGATGATACGGATTGGGATGAGGAAGTAAAAGTCCGCACCTGGGGCCGCCATGCTACGGCGCAGCAATTCGGCGGTGCGCGGCGCGACCCCAGGATCGTTGGCCAGCAGGCGGTGCAGGCGCTCAGGATCTTCGTGGCTGTGAATATCGAACCAAGGATTGATGAGCACGGTCTTCATGCCGAACTGTTCCAGCTTGTGCGTGGTGGCGGCCAGCGTGGTGGAGTGGCTTCACTGGATTCCTTCCAGCACGCCCACGGGACAATCCTTGAGGCCGATAAGATAGAAGCCTCCGTCGGCGGTTGGACCAAGGACGGCGTCGGCGTTCTTTAAGGCGATGCGCGCAACAATGGCGTTGATCGCGCCGTCGTTCCCGCTATCTACATTCCTTATACCGTCATGATGAAGCCCTACGCGGAGTTTTTCGTTCGCACACAGAGCGATCCGCTCAGTTACCTGCAACCCATACGC
>DASRCD010000492.1:0-8832 GCA_035653315.1 Candidatus Angelobacter sp. | reverse complement strand
CCCTGGGCTGGTTCCTTGCGAAGTTATTTTGGAGGTTGATTCTTTAAAGTTGGCGGTGCTGCCGGATGGGGAGCCGCCTGCGCGGGTGTGCCAAAATACTGATCATTCAACTCAGCGTGCACAGGCGCGGTAAGCTCTTTGTTTTTTGCGGACATTTCATCGAGCACGATCTGTTTGAGGATCTGATCGCGAACACTGTCCAGCGGCAGCGGATCGCGGTTTTCCACGCGGTAAATCATGTAGCCGGAAGTCTCATCAGTGCGGAACACCTCGCCAGCTTTGTGGGAGAAAATTTCCTGTTCCAGCTTGGCTGGAAACATTCCGCGCTTCACCATGTTCATATTCGTGCTGGGAGGGGCCGTATTGATGCCCAGGCTGCTATAAGCCTCTTTCTCCAATTTGTCCGCGTCTTCGCCTTTAGCGGCGCGTGCCTGAATATCGTCTGCAACCTGTGCAGCTTTCTTCTGAAAAGCCTGTTTTTGTTCGGCTGTGGCTTGGGGATCGGGCATATTCTTCGGAATGAAAATACGGCTCAGCTTTGCGCCTTCATATTTTGAAATATTTTGCTGATAATACGTTTCCACTTCCTGCCGTGCCTGGTTGCGAAGCTGGTCTTCCATCTCCGATTCATAGAGGCTGGCCAGTGTTCTTAACCGCAGCACCCGCATGACCTCGGCATAAGTGGGGCTGTTTTCAATACCCTGCGCTTTGGCCGCTTCAGCAAATGTGAGCAGCTCAACATACGTATTCGCCAGATTACGCCGGGCTTCCGGCGTGACCACCTGATGGTTGCTATTCAGGGCATTGAGCATGTTTTCAAACTGCTCTTTGGTCATGGTGGTTACACATTCGTTGGTGGAAGGAACTGTCGGCTTAGTCGCTACGCCGGTCTGAGCGGGGCAAATTCCACGGATTGTCAGCACGGTCTCATTGGGGGCCACTTCCCCTGTGCCATCACGCTTTAAAAGGCTGGGCGGAGCTGCGGGCTGGGATTGTGCTGCGCCTGAACTTGAGGGCTGCTGCTCTGTGGAAGTCTTCGCCGGGGCCTGGGCCAGCGCAGTGGTCGCGGCCAGAAGGCACGTGATCAGCGTTCGCTTCATGGTTTGTGGTCCTTTCGACACAAAAGGGAAAGTAAAACATCCTAGCATAATGTGTTTTAAAGAAATGCGTGCTACATCCATTGATTACTGGTGTACAACAACCAAAACTTGAGACAATAAAGGCAGTGCCCACGGCTGAATTGAACCCGGTGCTGGAAAGCATGCGGACGGAAAAGCGCAATGTTGCGCTGAACTCTCTGCTTGCCGCTGTTGCAATCACCTTTCTTAAACTGGTGGTAGGCCTTTCTACGCAAAGCCTGGGAATTCTCTCAGAAGCCGCGCACTCAGGACTGGACCTGATCGCCGCCTTCGTCACGCTGCTCTCTGTTCGTGTCTCAGACAAGCCTGCCGACGCGGAACACCAATATGGTCATGGCAAGGTAGAGAATTTTTCCGCGTTCATTGAAACCACTCTGCTGCTCCTGACCTGCGTATGGATCGTCTGGGAGGCGGTGCGGCGGCTTAATGGCCATCACAGCGTGCATATTGAACCATCACTGGCGGCGTTTGCCGTGATGTTTTTGTCCATGGTGGTAGATCTTTGGCGTTCCCGCAAGCTCCAGAAGATTGCCGTGAAATATGACAGCCAGGCGCTGGAAGCCGACGCTCTTCACTTTAGTACCGATATTTTTTCCAGCGGAGTTGTAGCATTTGGCCTGGGGCTGGTCTGGGCAGGGGCGCATTGGCATGTTTCCTGGCTCATCAAGGCCGATCCGGTGGCAGCTCTGCTGGTTTCCGGCGTGATTGTGTATGTAAGCTCACGGCTCGCACGGCGCACCATAGATGCCCTTCTGGATGCCGCTCCGGCAGGTTATCGCAACCGTATTATGGATGCGGCCTTGAAAATTAATGGTGTAATTGAAGTGGAACGTGCCCGCATCCGCAGGGCCGGCAACCACTATTTTGCTGATCTCACGGTGGGATTGGCGCGAAACGTCACGTTCCAGCGCTCCGGGCAGGTTGTTGGTGAAATTACCCGGGTCGTACGGGAAATTCTGCCCGATGCCGATGTAGTGATCCACTCTGTGCCGCGCGAGACAGGCCATGAAAATATCTTTGATCGTATCCGCGCCGTGGCCTCACGCAACAATTTCAGTGTGCACGACGTAAGCGTGCAAGCCCTGAATGACCGCCTTCATGTTGAGCAGCACCTGGAACTGGATGAAAACCTGAGCTTGAAAGAAGCCCATGATGTGGTGTCGGTCCTGGAATCGGAAATCCGTCATGAGGTCCCTGAGATTTCTTCGATTCTCACGCACATTGAAAGTGAGCCGTCGACGATTGAATCCGGCAATACGATTGTGCGTGATGCCGTGCTGGAACAGAAACTCAGGCCCATTGTTCATGAATTTCCGGAAGTGGTGGACCTGCACGACGTTGAAATCAAGCATGTGCGCGGCAAAGTTTATATGTCTTGCCACTGCACCATGTCAGACGAACTGCCTCTCTCGCGCGTGCATGATGTTTCTACGGAATTAGAGATTCGCTTTAAGCAGGCCGCTCCAGAGCTGTTCAAGGTGCTGATCCATCCCGAACCGCAGACGGACAATAAAAGGTAAAAGGGCCGGGCATTTCATCCGGCCTTCCAACCAATGATGGAGAAAAGAGCTATTCCTTCGGTGCTGCGTGTTTGGGATGTATCTGCAGGACTTTCACGTCCTCCGGTAACTGGAACAATGCCGGATCAGGTTCCACGCGCTGGATGTCCGTGAGTTGAAACACGGTTTCTCCCACGCGCGGATCGGAGTGTTTGCGCATGACCGTGGCATGCAGATCGGGTGAATACCAGGTCTCCGACACGATTTCAATCGGTTTCTCATTACCGATTGCACCAGCCGCAATGGTGATCGTATCGCGCTTGCCCTGTGCTGAAACCCCGGCAATGGTCTGCGTGCCCAAATCTTCATGCTTCACCTGTTTTTTATCGTTCTCGTTGCTCTCAGCACTGTTTGAGTCTTTGCTGTTATTTACGAAAACCTTTTTATTCACAATGGTGCTGCCCGCGCTATTGAACGTGATAATTTGCGGTTCGCTCTTCGAATCACCCGCAGTACTGATTACCGTGGCAGTATCGACGCCACTCCCCCTTTCCATAGCTTCATGATGATGGGCCGTAGGATCGCTGATGAATAGCATCTTGTGATTGTTTGCCCCTGTGGATCCAATACGGCCGACAGACATTTCACGCCGTACGCGCCCCCGGCTGTCTCGGGCGACCGTTCCAGATGTTTTATTCACAATCTTGTTGCCATCGCTCAGCGTCTGGGTTGTTTCTGTAGTTTCTGTGGCGGTATAGGGGATTCCTGTGACCAGCTCTCCCGGTGAAACCATTTCCGCACCCATGATCGTGACATCATTAGCTGTATTGCCCTGAAACATCATGTTCATTGGCATTTTGGCTGAACCATCCTGGGCAAAAAAGAATGTTTTCTTTTGATTGTCCTGAACTACATTCTGGGCAATGGCTCCTGCTGAGAACAAAGTTGTAACCGCTAAAATGGCGGCAATTCGATTCATGGCACCTCTCCTTTAAAAGCTTGTTGTATGCACTAATCTCACGCCATAAGGCGTTCCTTCCTGGCTTACGACAAAATCAGCTAATACTCTTCTTTCCGGGTCTGCAGGATTGATGGGCGCTCCCATCTGCCACAAAGTGCTGGTGGGGAGCTGCACACGCACAATATGCAGGTCTTCCGCCGGAACCTCCGGATCATATCCCGGCAAGGCAATGAACTCCCGGCTATACGCCACCGTGCTGGTAGTGACCTTAGGACGTAAAAGCTTGCGCGCAGGCTTTGGTTTTGCCGCAGGCATGCTTGCTGTTTGTATTGCTTCCGGTGCTGGCATGTTTGCAGGTGCAATATGCGCTTGCGTTGTGTTCTGCGCAGGATACGGCGTTCGCGATGTTTGCGGTGTTCGCAAAATGAACAGACCGGCAATGACAGCAACACATGTCACAAGCCCGCCCATGCTGATGCGGCGAACGCGTCTGCGCCTTGCATGATGCTGGCGGAAAGCTGCTGCCAAATCAAAGCCAATTTCGGCAGGGGCGCCTTGTTGCGATGATGCTGCCAGATGTCGCAGCGCTTTGACTAATGGATCTCCGGATTGTGGATCTATTTCAGACATTTTTGCGAACTCAATTTTGTTTTCAACATCGCCCGCGCCCGATGCAGTCTTGAAGCCACCGTACCCGGCGAGCAATCCAGCAGGGTAGCAGCGTCGGCATAGCTCATTTCTTCCAGATCACAGAGCGCCACCACTTCGCGGTATTGCTCCGGCAATGCCAGCACGGCTTTACGCAGAGACTCAAGCAGCTCAGCGTTGCTCAAGTCAGCCAGCACGTCTAAATCACTGGCAAAGGCCGCATCATCCAAATCAAGCCATTCTTCTTCAATGGGTAAGTCCAGCCGTGAACGCTGCGTGATCTTTCGCGTCAGGTTGCGGGCAATACCAAAGAGATAGCCGCCAAAAGTCCCTTTTGCAGCGTCATACCCTTTCGGGTTGCCGATCAGGAGCATGAACACTTCCTGCGTTACCTCTTCCGCTGTGGCCTTGTTGCCGCTGGTATGCAGCACAAACCGGTAAAGCGGCCCCTGGTAACGTTGATAAAGCGTGCTAAAGGCCATCTCATTCCCTTTGGCAAGCTGCCGCAGCAATTCTTGATCTATTGGGCCTGCGGGGGACGGTTCTGGCATGGCTTTTTTCGTCGCTACCTCAACTCCTGTTATCCATTGCTTGAATTGGAAAATTTGTTCCATTATTTTTGGGATAGTGTCTAATCTGGACTGAAATTTTGGGATTTTAATTCTTGACTTAAAACATAAGACGCGGCAATTGGTTTTCAGTTATCCAGATACATAAAGTTAAACTTTAAAGCGTTAAACTCTGAATCTATGGAATGGTTTGAAAACGAGGATTTCTGGCGGGACTTCTATCCTTTTATGTTCTCTGAGGAAAGATTTGCTGCTGCTGGAGAAGAGGTAAGCCGAATCATGACTTTAGCCGGGCGACAAGAAGGCCATGTGCTCGATCTCTGTTGCGGTCCGGGCAGGCATTCAGTTGAATTCGCAAAATCAAGGTTCCAGGTTACCGGCTTAGATAGGAGTCCATTTCTTCTGGATCGCGCACGCGAACACGCTACCCGGGCAGACGTTCAAATTGAATGGATAAAAGAAGACATGCGGCATTTTCTGCGTCCTGCAAACTTTGATCTTGTCTGTAATATGTTTACCTCATTCGGATACTTCACTGATCCGGAAGACGATCTGCTGGTAATGCGCAATATGCACCAGAGCCTGAAAGAAAATGGCGTTCTGATGATTGAAGTGGTGGGAAAAGAGCGTCTGGCACGCGTCTGGCAATCCGCCCAATGTTTTGACCTGCCGGACGGCTCAAAAATCCTGCAACGGCCCCAGTTGCGCGATGACTGGACGCGTGTCCGTTCAGAGTGGACGCTGATCAAAAATGGCGGCACGCAGAGCTTTACTTTTGAGCACACAATTTATTCCGGACGTGAGTTGAAAGAGCGTCTTTTAAGCTCGGGTTTCAAGCGCGTGCATTTGTTTGGAAGCTTGCAGGGCGCCCCGTATGATCTGGATGCTTTGCGCCTGATTGCCGTGGCGCATAAATCCGCCTCTTGATCACCAAATTCGGGGCGCATGTTTTTAGATCAGCGCCATGATAAAGTTTTTTCGCGATCAGGAGGCCGGTATGGTAGAAGCTCATATAACCTGGACGGATGGCGAGCGTTTTATTGCCAGTGCAAGCAGCGGTCACGCCATGGTTGTGGATTCTGACCGGCAGCGCAATTCCGCTACTGGCCCTATGGAACTGGTGCTGATTGGGCTTTGTGTCTGCACGGCCACGGACGTGGTCAGCATTCTGCGCAAAAAACGCGAGCCCTTTTCAGGTCTTCAGGTGCATGCCGAAGCGGAGCGGGCTACGGAGCCGCCTACGGTGTATAAAACCATCAAACTCGTTTTCACGGTTTCAGGAAAAGTTTCACGTAAAGCAGTGGAAGATGCGGTGCGGCTTTCTGAAGAAAAATATTGCTCAGTTTCAGCCATGCTCAGGGCAACAGTGCAAATTACATCGGAAATACGGCTCTCCGAAGCTGCTGAAATGCAAAGTTCATAAGGGAAAAAGTGAAACATTGCTGATGCAGAAAGAATCTAATACAGATAACACGGGGGTTTCTTTCATGTCACAGAAAAAAGTTGTGGTTTATAGCCAGCCGGGTTGACCGCCATGCTCATGGGCTGAGAACTACCTTTCGGAGAAAGGTATAACGTTTGAAGTGAAGGATGTCAGTTCAGACCAGACGGCCGTTTTCGAACTGGTGCGCACCTATCAAAGCCGTTCAACTCCAACCATTGTTGTGGGTGATAAGGTCATGATCGGTTTTGATCCTGAAAAATTGGAACAGATGCTTGCAGAATAGATTTGCTGCATTATCTTAAGCCAATTTTCATATTATGCGGCCGGATGGGAGCAACTTATAAGTTTGAATCCGCGTTTGGCCGCAGCGCTTTTCCATCGGCGACTTCTCGTAATACAACCGCGCATGGTACATAATTCGATGGTTCAGACAGGTGCGGCATAATCCAGCCAATCGATAATTGGTGAACACCCAACAACGACATTAACTTTCTTTGTAGCTCTCCAAATGCCTAGAGATACGTCTAAGGCTTCTACACAGGGAGATGCCGTTATGACGCGATCCATAAGTTCACCTGCTTTTTTCGTATTCTGTTTCGCCTCGCCTTTCTGGTCTTTGTTTTACCGGTATTTGCCACCGCTCCGCAGGCTTCACCTTGCCAGGCGCCAGAGTATCGGCAATTTGATTTCTGGATAGGTGATTGGGAAGTGCATGATCCTTCGGGAAACGTGGTTGGCACAAATAAAGTCACGCGTGAACAAGATGGTTGTTTGCTGGTGGAGCACTGGGCAAGTGCAAAGGGCAAAGAAACAGGTACCAGCTTTAATTACTATGATATTCGCGATAAAAAATGGCACCAGCTTTATCTCAGCAATTCCGGCAATGCCGGGGCGTTTCCCGCAATGGCGGGCAAGTTGGCTGACGGAAAAATGACGCTCATCTCTGATCAGGCGGTGACACCTGTCTTCCGCTGGACATGGTATGTCATCTCGCCTGGTCATGTCCGCCAGATGGCTGAACGCTCCACGGACAATCAAAAGACATGGAAAATATTCTGGGATTCTATCTATGTGGAGAAGGAGCATACCGCCAGAAAATGATCCGCCTCAAAAGAATTGCAATCAGCAAGGCTTGATTGTTCCTGTTTGTTAGACTGTGAGTTACGGACCAGAATACTTGCAGAGTAATGCCACAATTGAGCCAACTGCTATCCCCGCGCTGGAACGGCATCCATGGCGGGGTTATTTCTTTATCGCCACGGCAACATTTTTCTGGGGCGCAGCCGCAACCTTTGGCAAGGCCATCTTCAACGGCAATCTTTTTGCCGGGCACGCCCTGATTTCTCCAGTGGTGCTCACGCAAGCGCGGACGAGCTTCACCATCCTTGTGCTTGCGCCTATTTTATTTTTACGATTTGGCAGAATTTTTCAAATCAGCAGACGGGACTTGATGCTGTGCGCTCTTGTGGGAACGCTTGGCGTGGCATGCTCAAATTACTTTTACTATCTCGCCGTGCAGAAGGCGACCGTATCGCTGGCAATTACAGTGCAGTACACGGCTCCCATCTGGGTGCTTTTGTATATGGTTTCACGCGGAAGAGAACAGCTTAGCTGGCAAAAAATGATTGCTGCTTTGGTTGCCATTGCCGGAACTGCCCTGGCCATCGGGATATTTCGTTCCAATGTGCAGTTCAGCGTGATAGGAGTTTCCGCGGCCCTGCTTGCATCGTTCGGCTATGCTTTTTACAACGTCGCGGGACAAGGGCTTGTAACCCGCAATCATCAGCTTACGATCATGTTTTATGTTTTACTGAGCGCGGCCCTCATGTGGCTGATTGTGAATCCGCCCTGGCGGTTGGCCGCACAACATTATGGCCGCGATCAATGGGCATTTCTTTTTGTTTTTGCCTGCCTCTCCATGGTGCTGCCTTACATACTTTATTTCAGCGGGTTGAAATACCTTGATCCCACACGCGCGGTAATCACAAGCTGCCTTGAGCCGGTCTTTGCCATTCTTTTTGCTGTGACTTTTGTGCATGAGACATTAAGCCCATTGCAAGTTACAGGCATCGTGGCCGTCCTGGTAGCAACTGTGATGGTCCAAATCAAGCAGCCGCGCGCTACTTCTTCTGAAATCGCATAACCAGAAGAGCGGCATCGCGGATCGCTCCCTTAGGGTTTAGGCCTAGTAATAAACAGTCTGGTTCTGCCATTGCAGGCGCTGAATGACTGGCGGGTTAAAGTTGGCAGACTTCAATCCTCCCAGCGTTACCGTGGTTGAAGGAAACCACGGTGGAGCGAAATTGCTATTGGCATAGCGCACATCAAAGAGCACGTTGCGGGTTGTTGCATTAATGTTCTTCAGGGCGTTTTGAATGCGCCCGCCCACAATCACCAGCGTGTTGATGGCATTTCCAGTATTGATCAATCCGCCAGTGCCGTTCTGAGAGATGGTAGCAAGTGAGGCGTCAATCTCAAGATTTCCATTGGCCTGAGCATTCGCCAGTTGAATGTCCCCTTTGGCGGTGAATATGCCCAGCGCCTGCCCATGATCATTTGCCGGAATGAGCGT
>DASRCD010000491.1:0-8676 GCA_035653315.1 Candidatus Angelobacter sp. | reverse complement strand
TACTGGAACACTTAAAGAAGAAGCAGGCGATTACTACGCCGCAATCGGCTTAAGCCAGACAGACATTCAACTATTTTTCTTCCGGCGGCGGGACGTAAGCTCCGCGGCGGCGAATTTCCGCATACCATTCTTTTTGCGGATAATCTGAAGCCAGCAAACGGCCTACTTCTTTTTCCACGTCATACTCCACGCGACGAATCGCTGGCTTGCCATCTGCAATCAGCAGATAGGAAGAGCGCGAATCGCCATCATAAGGCATGCCTACGCTGCCGGAGTTGCAAACAATCATGCCGCCGGTCTTTTCTCCAAGATTGCGAATAAAAGGCCGATGGATGTGGCAGTAAACCACGATGTTTGCGTCCAGCTCTTGATAAGTTTTTGCGAGTTCGGCATCATCTGCCGTGTCCATGGGAGCGCGCCAGATATTGCCAGGGCCGGCATGCAGGAGAACCAGGTTTTCATGGCGAAGCTCAACAGGAAGTTGTTGCAGCCATGCCATGCGCTTTTCACCAATCATGTTGCGTGTTATGGGAGCAGCTACTTCAAATAACATGCGAAACAGCGGTTTCAACTTTGGCGCGGCAGCTTCCAGCGCTGGGCGAGCAGCATTGCTCCAGAGAATTTCATCGGTATTGCCGAGCACTCCCGGCCAGCCTTCCTGCATGATGCAATCGATGACTTCAGCAGGATTGCATCCGCCGTAAGGGATATCGCCGCCGTGAAATATCACGTCAGGATTTTGCCGGCGAAGATCCGCCAGCACGGCATCAAGAGCAGTGAGGTTGCCGTGAATGTCTGAAAGGATGGCGATGCGCATGGTGGGTGTACCTCAATCCTCATAAAAAGATAAACTAAATGAATGCCTGAAGTCGCCACCAACTCTCTTGCCAACGCCGCATCTTCTTACCTGCGCTCTGCCATGCATCAGCCGATTCACTGGCATGAGTGGGGGCAGGAGGCTTTTGCCACTGCCAAGCGCGAGAACAAACCCATTCTGCTGGACATTGGCGCCGTGTGGTGCCACTGGTGCCACGTGATGGACCGCGAATCGTATGAGGACCCGGCGATAGCGGAAATTATCAATGAGCATTTTGTGGCGATTAAGGTTGATCGGGACGAACGGCCTGACGTGGACAGCCGCTATCAGACGGCGGTGCAGGCCATCAGCGGGCAAGGCGGCTGGCCGCTGACGGCATTTCTTACGCCGGAAGGAAAGCCGTTTTTTGCGGGGACGTATTTTCCGCCACAGGACTATCAGGGGCGTCCGAGTTTTCGCCGCGTGCTGCTGACGCTGGCGCAGGCGTATCGAGAAAGGCATGGCGAGGTGCTGGAGTCGGCAGAGAGCGTGATGGACGCGATCAGCCGCGCGGAAGGGTTCGAAGGAAAATCAGGTTCGCTCAAGCCGGAGCTGATTGACAGCATGGTGGAAGCGGCGGTGAAGCTGTTTGATCCCGAGCATGGAGGATTTGGATCGGCGCCAAAGTTTCCTCATCCCACAGGCATGGACCTGCTGATGCAGCGATGTGCAGAGACCGGCGATGAGCAGTTGCTCAACATAGTGACAACCTCGCTGGACAAGATGGCGCGCGGCGGCGTGTATGACCAGCTTGCCGGAGGGTTCCATCGCTACTCTGTGGATGAGCACTGGATTGTGCCGCACTTTGAGAAGATGGCGTATGACAATTCCGAGCTGTTGAAGAATTATGTGCATGGATACCAGCTCACGGGCAATGCGTTCTTTGGCTTTGTGGCAAAAGATATTGTGCGCTGGATGGATGAATGGCTCACCGACCGCGAGCGCGGCGGGTTTTATGCATCGCAGGACGCGGACGTTTCACTGGATGACGACGGCGACTACTTTACCTGGACGCTGGACGAAGCGGAAGCCGCGCTGAGCAGCGATGAATTGCAGGTCGCCATGCTGCACTACGACATTGGCGAAGTGGGCGAGATGCACCACAACTCGGCGAAGAACGTGCTTTACCAGCGGGCGAGCGTGGAAGAACTGGCAGAGCGGCTGAAGAAGACGCCGCAGGAAGTGCAAGGGTTGCTGGATTCCGCCAAGCAGAAGATGTATGCCGCGCGGCTTCAGCGCACAACTCCTTTTGTGGACAAGACGGTGTATGTGAGCTGGAATGCGCTGTGCATCTCGGCTTATCTTAAAGCTGCGCGCGTGCTCAAGCTGGAAAATGCCGGCAATTTCGCCTTGCGATCACTGGACCGCATTCTGCGCGAAGCGTGGGATGAGCAATCCGGGTTGCAGCATGTGATTGCCTACTCAGACGCACAAGCGGCCAAGCGCAGCGTTGCCGGCGTGCTGGATGATTACGCTTTCACACTGGTCGCGTGTCTGGATGCGTATGAAGCCAGCGGCGATCTCAAGTACTTTCAGGCGGCGGAGAAGCTGGTCGAGGCGATGATCGCGCGCTTTCATGACGCGCAGGAAGGCGGCTTCTTTGACATGGCTGGCAGCAGCAATGGCAATGAAGGCAGCAATGGTCCGGCGCTCGGGGCGCTGGCGGCACGGCGCAAGCCATTGCAGGATTCGCCAACACCCGCGGGAAATCCGGTTGCAGCAATGGCACTGCTGCGGCTGCATGCGCTTACCAACAAGGCGCGCTATCGCGATGTGGCGGAAGGAACGCTGAAGGCGTTTGCGGGAATCGCGGCGCATTACGGGCTGTTTGCTTCCAGCTATGCGCTTGCGCTGGAGATGTATCTGCATCCGCATACGCAGGTGGTGATCACAGGCAGCGGAGAGAGATCCGAACAACTGGAAGCCGCGGCGCTCAGGCATTTCAACCTGAACCAGAGCGTGCTGCGAATCAAGCAGGAACAACTTTCGTCGCAGACATTGCCGCTCGCGCTGGCGGAAACCATTCCCAATTTACCGGCAGTAAAAAACGGAGAGACGGTGGCCGTGATCTGCAGCGGCTTTACCTGCCAGCCGCCCATTGCGGAAGCTGCGGAGCTGGCACAGGCGCTGAAGAAAGTTTAAATCGCGCCCAGAAAAATACTCAGGCAGAAATCCTCAGCAGAAGGCCGGGAAGAAATCACAGGTGGGAGCCGCGTTTGCGGCGCGCTCTCAAGAAGAGAAGCGCGCCAGCAAGTTGCGGGTTATTTCGGTGAGCTGCTGGAATCAGGGCTGGTGCTCTGGTTCTGCTGGTCCTGATTCTGCTTGTCCTTCTTCTTTTTCTTCTTGTCTTTCTTGCTCATAGAAGAATCAGAAGAGGTGGACGTGCTGGAGCTGTCCGTGCCGGTGCTCTGAGAGCTGGTGCCCTGTGAGCCGGTGGAGCCGGTCTGGCTGCTTTGCGAGCTGCCACTCTGGCCGCTGCTGCTGCCCTGACCACTGCCAGTTGTGCCGGTTTGACCGCTGGTTCCGCCTGCCTGGGCCATTGCCACGGCGCCGCTGAATAGGATCGCACAGAATAATTTAGTAAATCTCGACATGAAACTCCTCCTTGTCCCACGTTAAGATGCAGTTTTGCGAAACACGAGAGAAGCCGAATCCCAAAAAGTGTTAGTGGCGCATCGTGGCGCTTGGGCCAATACCCGATTTTTTATCTCCTCTGTGTCCGGCTATCCTGCGATTTTCCGCTGTGTTCCTCTGTGCCCTTTGTGGTTCAGGTTTGTATCTGCCTTATGCGATTTCTACTTTTCTCCGCGTCTCCGTGCCTCCGTGGTGAGATTTGGGCTCCCGATCTCGGCGATCCCCCACCCCCCTGCCACTTTCACCCCATTTCATCCCAAGTCATCCCATTCCACCCCAGGCTTAAGACGCCACTCACCCCACTCACAACCAACACGCTGCGGGCGATTGTCGCCTAACTGCTCATTTTCAAAGATCTGTCCTGCCCTTTCGTCGCTTAGACGCTGCCATAGTATAAGGCGTCTTGGTGGGCGAATCAAGTGCGAATACGTACAGTGACCAAAGTTGACGATTAACACCGAAACGAATAAACAATTGGGCGTGGTGCTGATGTTTTCGGCGGAGATGGAATTCCAGGTGTCATATCGGGGGAAGTTTCCGGACTGCGAGGCTAGTGGCAGCGATCGAGGATCGAATTTGAATTATGAGAGCAAGAATTCCATCTGCTTGGGAATGATCCGAAGGGGCGCAATGGAATTGTGTGCTGGCGGCATTATTGGGAAGAGTACCGGTGGATTGAGCAGGTGTTGGGCACAGGAATTTAGACGTCCTGTTACTGCGTTAAAAAGAAGCTCTCTCGACAGGCAATTTATTGTTAAGATCAAGAAGACTATAAAATAACTAGAAAGAATTACAGGATGTGCAATTGACCGCGGAGCCAACAGCCCAAACGGCCCATTTCTCTATATCTCTCTTTTCTGGTGCACTCGGTCTCGACCTCGGCCTAGAGGCTGCTGGATTGCGCTTGCGTCTCGCGCTTGAGAAGGATCGCGCAGCGGTGGAGACGATCCGCCTAAACAGACGGGATCTTCCTGTGATCAATCGATCCATTACTGAAGTATCTGCGCAGGAGATTCTTACAGTCAGCGGATTAAAGCCGGAAGAAGTTACTTTGATTTCTGCAGGGCCGTGTTGCCAGTCATTCAGTACAGCCGGTAAACGACACTCAGTTAATGATCCAAGGGGAGACCTTTTTTTTGATTTCTGTAGGATCGTCCGAGAGTTGCGCCCACGATTTTTTGTGATGGAAAATGTCAAAGGCATGCTCTCAGCTGCGGTGCGTCATCGGCGGCTCAATGAAAGAGGCGCGGGGTTCCCTCCACTGACTAAAGAGGAGCAGCTTGGTTCAGGATTGGATTTGATTCGGGAGAAGTTGGGCGAACTCAACTACTATGTTATCTTTGGTCTTCTTAATGCGGCGGATTTTGGTGTACCTCAGAAGCGTTGGAGAGTTTTTTTTATTGGAAGCAGAGATGGTGAAGACTTATACCTGCCCTCGGCAACGCATTGCGATCCAGAGTTCTGTCCCCAAACTCATTTGTTGCCATGGCAAACACTGAAGTCTGCGTTGCACGGTATCAAATCACTCCAATGGTGCGACTTTACCGAAGAGCGTCGAAACCTTTTGAGCAAACTTAAAGCAGGCCAAAATTGGCGAGATCTTCCACCGCGCTTACATAGAAAGGCATTAGGAGCGGCGGCAGATTCTTGGGGCGGCAGAGTTGGATTTTGTCGTCGTTTATCATGGAATGAACCGGCTCCTACGTTGACAACAGCTCCAGATGGGAGAGCCACAACTTTGTGTCATCCATCTAAACTCAGGCCCCTTTCTGTTGAGGAATATGCCGCGCTGCAAACATTTCCTCAATCCTGGAAGTTCTTTGGAAGTACCCGGCAACAGTATATGCAGATTGGAAACGCAGTTCCTGTTCAATTGAGCGCTGCTGTTGGAAGATCGATAATGAAGACCCTGAAGCTTACTGAGGTAAACGGCCTGCCTACTGATGCAGAGGTCCGTAAAGGTAAAGTAATTTGTGCGGATCCTGAGTTGGATGTTCGTTTGAAGAACAGAAAGCTGACACAGCTACACCCACCGCGTCTTAGAAAGATTAAAGATCCTGACCAAGCACGGCAATGGCTTCGGGAATCGACGGAGCAACCCTTTTTACAATTTTCCGAGCCCTAAGATAGTGCCATGGAGAAACATCTAACAAAATATTTACCCTTTGGCCGCTTTAAACATGTGCCAGTCCAACGTTCGAAAACGATGGGTGCTATCAGGGGCAGAGATAACCGTACGACTGAACGCGCTCTTCGGATGGCATTGGTCAGATGCCGTGTGAGCGGTTGGCAATTACATGCAAATTTGCCAGGGAAACCGGACTTCTACTTTCCGCAGAAAAAACTAGCTATTTTTGTGGATGGCTGCTTCTGGCACGGATGCCCGCGTTGTGGCCACATTCCAAAGACCAGGTCATCGTTTTGGGCCGCGAAGTTCAAACGCAATCGAAAGCGGGCGCAAACAGTTTTGCAGTTGCTTCAGGCTAAAGGAATCCAAGTCGTCCGTATTTGGGAACATGACGTTAAATCGAAACAATCATTGAACACACTTGTACGTAAATTTCAGGACTGAGTTCCTAAAATACCAAATGCAATGCCAGCACCACTATTCATTTACAGCAGGATGGCTGCGGCTTGTGCCTCACGTAGCATTGATTCCCTGGTTATCGGTGGTTCTGGAACATCGCGTAATAATCTTTGTGCATTTCTCTCCTTCTCACCTAACCGAGCAAAGTCTTGAACTTCGATTGTGTCTTTTCCTAAAAGAATCAGATATTCCACAGTGCGTGTCTGCCCTCGGCGATGTATCCTGTCAAGACTTTGGAGGTATTGCGCAGGCTGGTTTGATAAGGATTCATAAACTGCATACTTAGATCGATGAAGAGTCAAGCCCGCCCCTGCAGCAGCAGGGTTGGCTACAAAAAGCATCGTATCACTATCAGTTTGAAAATCCTGAACTGCCGCGCCCCGGATTTGTACGTTAGGAACAGAACCATCATACCGCGCAGGTTTAAATTGCTGATATCTATGCATGATTTTATCAATCGAATATTTGAAGAATGACCAAATGATTACCTTTTCGCCTTGCTTGCCGATCAAGTCATGTAGCAAATTGTCTAACGCCAGAAGCTTCGCGGGGACTTCTGAGTAGGCGGAAACAATGCTGCCAGGATGTGAACAGGTCTGCAGCAGCGCCGTTCGGCGTGCCAGAAATGAGCCAATGTTCTTCTTGAATTGCGCATCTGTCGTTCGTTGAAGCTCTTCGATGAGTTCTGATAACACTGCAGTGTAGATTTCTTGCTGCCTTGGTTGGAGAGGTACGACGATGCGATGGAACTCTTTTTTCGGTAATTGTCGCAAGACAGTTGCTTTAAGATGCCGAACGTAAAGTGCTTTGGTGTCAAGAACAGATCGAATCTTAGATTCCGCGTTGGCTATCTCGTCTAATCGCGGCAGGGATTCAAAAGCAGTTCCGAAATCAACAAAATTCATTTGCTCGATGATATCGTGCGGTGAATTAGGGGCGGGCGTGCCGCAGAGCACAAATGCGCGGCCGACCCACTCCCGAAGCCTTCTAAGTGCTTGAGTTCGCTTTGCTTCTGGATTTTTAATAAAGAAAGACTCATCCACAACCAAAACAGCGCGATTCTCATACCGAGCCAACAAAGAACGGATTTCTTGCTCCATCGCAACAACTGTCTCAAAGTTGGTAACGTAAACATCTGCCCCATTTGAAAGAAGACGCGATTTTTCAGATTGGGAACCGGTGAGAATAGCTATTTTGTAAAGGTCATTCTTAAATTTCGCAAAATCCTTTGGCCACTCCGCGATCATGCTCTTTGGAGCGACAATCAGAGCCATATCAGCGTCATCTCGTTGCACGAGAAGATCGAATGCATGGATGAAAGTAACTGTTTTACCAGCCCCTTGTTCGTCAAAGATAGAAAGGCCATAACCACCCTTTAGAGTCATCGCTGCGACGTTGACTATTTGATGGTCATCAAGATCGTGAATACCAGAAAGGTCTGGCAGCAGTGTTCGAGCTAAGCGGGCGCCCCCTGATTTAATCTGTTCGACTTGCTGACGCAGAATTGTATTTGCTGTTGATGCCCTTATCCGATTTTTGATAAATCGTTCAACACCTGGCCGGAGATGCAGCCGGAGATCATTTGCAGCATGCAGGACCTCTTCCGAAACCGGAGTTGAAAGAAGAATGCTGCCGGATCGGGTCAACAACTTTACGTGTGGCAACGCACGTTGCAAGCTCGATCGCAGCAGCTTATGATGCTTTGGAGTTCGCGGCAGAGCAATAATGCCATTAAGTTCAGCAGAAACTGCTAGCTCTCCAATGTAATATTCGCTATCCATCTTTTCTACGATCACCTGTTGTCTAGCTTGCAAGCACATCTTCTGCATGGGCTCTAATGAGAGTTAGGGCTTTGAGAAGCCTGCGGAGGTTATCCGCTGTTATTTCGTCTCGAAAAGCTTTCACTGGCAATTCCTCAAGAAACTTAACGAACGTTTCAATACGAGTATTTGCACCCAAACTGCGCTCTTCAGCTCGTTTTGCACGAACAATCGCGATTGCTTCCTCCACAATATCCTGAGCAGCTTCCAAATCGTCCTCAGACCGGACTTCAAAATCTCTTGCTTTTCTGAGAATGTCGCGGGCTTCTTGATTATTGGCAACATGTCGCAAATCCCGTATCTGAGACCAATTCTTAAATTTCCTCTGGTACAAAATATCAAAGGCCAAGTGCTTCAATGCCTCATCTTCGTTGAGTGTGTACGCCACCGTGCCGGGAGTTGCACCTTTGCTGAGTTCGTCGAAATATTGGAATTTTTCATTAGCACGATGTTTCACTTCATAGGCGTCCCGATTGCATTTTTCAATGTGGTATTCTTCGAACTCGTCCGCCCATTGCACCATCCGAAGAAAGCGATTGACTTCTGTTGTATTTGGTCCTAGCGCAAATCGCTGCGAAAGCTCGCGTTTCATTTGGGCTTGACGCCGCGCATTTGGGGCAGGATAGGCAGATCCAAGCATGTCCATCCAAGCTTCGAATACCTTCCGCGCTTTAACATATTGCGGCCAATCCTGTTTGCAATCCGATTCGAAATTCAGAGACACGACAACTCTGTTGCGATCATCCTCCGTGGCATGTTCTGTTAATTGCCAGCAAAAG
>DASRCD010000490.1:0-23490 GCA_035653315.1 Candidatus Angelobacter sp. | reverse complement strand
AAAACCTTCTTGACCCCGCCACGCGACGGCTCATCTTCCAGCAGATAATCGCCATTGCCTTCCGCCTGAGAACCCAGGCCAAGAAACGACGGGCCGCTGATATTTGTGTCCTGCACGTAAGGTTCTTTTACCGGCTCATTGCGAAATATAGCCGGCTCAGCTTTTCGTGGCAGAGGGGCTGGAATGTCCGGAGTTGAAGATGCCATTTGGACCGGCTGCGGCCTGGGCTTGCTGGCTACATCAGGCGTAGGCAGCTGCGCATTTGCAATGGCCACGGCACGCGGCTCACCCTCTGGCGCCCGACGGTCCTGTACCCGGCGCTCCACCCTGCTTCCGCACATGCCGCAAAATTTTTGGCCGGAATCATTGACGTGACCACAACCAGAACACTTTGTGCTCACACCCTGATTTACTCTTCTCTCCGCATGACGGCGCTCCAGCCGCACACCGCACATGCCGCAAAATTTGTATTCCGGGCGATTGTCCGTTCCGCAAAAGCTACATAGCATGAAGGCCCCGACTCCTTTTATAACTGTATGGCACACCAATGCCAAAAACAGCAGCTCAGTTACTAGGATGACGGTTGCCTGCAATAAGCTGCAAATGAATTATTTTCCTAAGGTGAGATTTGCACGCGGTGCTTTTGCACCCTTAGAGGTTCAACTCTCATTATTACAGCAATATACGTGGCAATCTTCATTCAGCACTGTGGGATTTATGCATTCCTGCGGGATAATGATTTAGATGGGGTTTGCTGAAGATTTTGCACAGGCTGCCAAGGTCGCGGCCATTCAAGCCGGATTTGACCTTGCAGGCATTGCGCCGGTACGAACTGAAGATATTCCAGAATTGAACGCTTTTATTGAATGGGTGGATGCCGGACATGCAGGAGAGATGAAGTATCTGGAAACCCGTACTGAAACCGGGGGACTCCGCCGCGCGTCAGCAAAAAATGCCGCGCCGTGGGTACGATCCATGGTGGTATGCGCACTGAATTACAGCGCGGGTAAACCCTATTCCATTGAGGCCGCCGATCCTGAGCGCGGGTGGATTTCGCGTTATGCCTGGGGCAGCAAAGACTACCATGATGCGCTGCTGCCGCGACTGCGGCAGGTTGAAGCCGCCATGAAGCAATTTGCTGCTGAACGTGAAACATCAGTAGAAACTCGCAGCTATGTGGATACAGGGCCAATTCTTGAACGTGTTTACGCAAAGTATGCGGGTATTGGATGGATAGGCAAGAACACCTGCATCATTCACCAGAAACTCGGATCATGGCTCTTTCTTGGGGTGATTCTTACATCCTTGGAACTCCCCTCTGATGTGCCTGCTCCAGACCGCTGCGGGAGTTGCACACGCTGCATTGACGCCTGTCCAACCGATGCGATCATTGCTCCGGGGAAACTCGATGCCCGCCTCTGTATCGCTTACCTGACGATTGAAAAACGCGGGAGTATTCCTGAAGAGCTTCGCCCGCACATGGGCCATCATATTTTTGGTTGCGATATCTGCCAGGATGTCTGCCCCTGGAACAACAAGACGGGAAACGCTCCGCCGACTTCCCTGCCAGAATTTCAACCCAAAGAGCAGGTTTATCATCCGGAATTGCGCCGGCTAGCGCAGATGAATGAGGAAATCTACCGGGAAACGTTTCGCGGCTCTCCCGTAAAACGGGCCAAATACGCAGGTTTGAAGCGCAATGTCGCCATTGCCATGGGCAACAGCGGAAACAAGGAATTTATCCCTGATCTGCGGAGCCTGGCGGCTGGTCCTGATCCGGTCATCGCCGAGCATGCGGAGTGGGCTATTAAAAAACTTGAAGAAAAGTAGCTTTTCAGTAATCGCGCATTTAATTCCATTATGGTAAGTTGCTGAACATGCGCGCTGAACGAAAGCCTCATCCCTGGACGCTGCCACGGGCATTCCCGCGCTATGTATTGGACGTGCGCGTAACTGTAAAGGCAGACCAGACGCTGCACGGCCGCACTAAAGACATTGCTGAAGGCGGCATTGGCGCTACCATTCCGGGAGATATCAACACAGGGCAGACCGTGGAAATTGAACTTCACCTGCCTGAAATCAGTGAGCCGTTGGCAGTCCGGGCTGAAGTAAAGTATCGCCGTGGCTTTCAATATGGTTTTCAATTTCAAAATGCCACCGATCAACAAAGGGAGATGATCCGCCGTTCAGCCCATGCTCTGCCTCTTGCGCCCTAGTCAGGGATGAATCGCATCCCTTATTTCTTCGCTCATTTACAGTTTTTACACGCGGGATTACAGTACTCGTCATGAGAAAACCCAGCTTCAGTATGTCTGCTGTTTGTCTGTGTCTTAGTTCGGTTATCAGTATGGCTGCCCAGTCTTCTTCACCGCAAACAACACTCCCGACTGCTCCTGCAGCAAGCGCTGTGAGTGCAACAGCAAAGCCTGGCGACGTGGATACCATTGAGCATATTCTGGCTGCAACCTATGACGTGATCTCAGGGCCGGCAGGCTCCCGCGATTGGGACCGCTTCCGCAGCTTGTTCTATCCCGGGGCGCGGCTGATTCCAAGTCATCGCGATGAAAAAACTAATGTTGTCAGCGCGCACGCGCTTACGCCTGATGAATACATAGCGCGCGCTGGCGCGTTCTTCAGCAAAGAAGGCTTTTATGAAGATACTTTGGCCAATCGCATTGAGACATGGGAC
Source organism: Candidatus Angelobacter sp. (assembly GCA_035653315.1). Lineage (GTDB taxonomy): Bacteria > Acidobacteriota > Terriglobia > Terriglobales > Acidobacteriaceae > Angelobacter. Next base: position 20,801 of record DASRCD010000490.1, on the reverse strand, counting down.
AACATTGCGCACGTGTGGAGCACCTATGAATCGCGCCATGCCAAAGGTGAAAAGCCGTTTGCACGGGGCATCAACAGCTTTCAACTGATGTTTGACGGCACACGCTGGTGGGTGCTCACCATCTATTGGGAAGCGGAAGATGCGAAGCACCCATTGCCGGAAAAGTTTTTGAAATAGCCGCCGGAAAATTTTATTTTTTTCCAACAACCAGAAGCGTGAACGTTCCCGGCTTCATCGTGCGCCGTGGACGTTCGCCTTCTTTCGCCGGAGCAGCTTCATCAAATTAGCATTCTTTAGCCGGTGATCATGGCATAGCCGCAGCCTTCGCGCCCAATGCGTCCGCTCGCAACCACCAAGTTGATTGTCGCCATGCTCCTCCGAGGAGCGCAAAGCACCATTGCCGTATGCCTGCTGGATACGCCTGATCTCGCTGGCAACTTTATCGAGCGCTTCATTCCAACTCACAGGTACAAAGCCAGCACCATCCTGCGCATGAGCGGAGCTTTCAGGCGATCAGGATGCTCATCCTGCATGTAGCGCTTGACGCTTTTGGGACAGAGGCGGCCCTGGGTGAAGAGAAAATCTTACCAGGGCTCAAAACCGATTACGTGATTCATTATCAAGATTTCTGTTCTTCCGGAAGCCTCTAGTCCTTATCGAATTTCGTATTCATTAAAGATAAATCCTCAAGAAGTGTTAAGTCCTGCTGAATTGGGCGTATGACCTGCCAGCAGCTTGGGAGCACTTACATCCCCGCCCATCCTCAGCTCATCTTTTTATTGTTACTTGTCAGGTGGTCCCTAAATGTGGATAGTCCGGCTGGCCCTGCGCCGCCCTTACACTTTTGTCGTTGTCTCACTGCTGATTCTCATTCTTGGCGCCAGCGCTATCTTGATCACGCCCAAAGATATTTTCCCTTACATTGATATTCCCGTGGTTAGCATCATCTGGTCATTTCAGGGGCTTCCGCCGGATGAGATGGAAAAGCGCATCGTCACTGTTTCCGAACGCGCCATGACCACGACAGTGAATGACATTGAGCATATTGAGTCGCAGTCTTATACCGGCGTCTCCGTCATTAAAGTTTATTTTCAGCCCACGGCAAAAGTTGAATTGGCAATTTCCCAAATCACCTCCATCATGCAGACCATTCTGCGAATCTTGCCGCCTGGGACCACGTCTCCACTGATTTTGAAATATGACGCTTCCAGCGTGCCCATCCTGCAGCTAAGCCTTTCCGGCGAAGGCATGAGTGAAGCCCAGCTGTACGATCTTGGCACCAATTTTATTCGCACTCAGTTGGCCACTGTGCAAGGCGCATCGGTGCCTCTGCCGTATGGCGGAAAGCAGCGGCAGATCATGGTGGATCTCGACCCGAATCTGCTGTATGCCAAGCACCTTTCTGCCACGGATGTTTCAAATGCCCTCAACGCGCAAAATCTGATTTTGCCTGCTGGCACGGCAAAAGTGGGCGACCGTGAGTATCAGGTCAAGCTGAACAGCAGCCCTACCACTGTGGATGGCATGAATGACCTGCCGATTCGCGCCGCAGACGGCGCGGTAGTCTATATAAAAGATGTGGCTCAGGTGCGCGACGGTTTTGCCGTGCAAACCAGCATTGTCCGCACCAATGGTGCGCGTTCCGCTCTGCTTACCATTTTGAAAAACGGCAAGGCATCCACATTGGACATTGTGAAAGAGGTCAAAAGCGCCCTTCCGCGCATTGCTTCAACTCTGCCGCAGCAGTTGAAGATGACGCCACTGTTTGACCAGTCCATCTTTGTTCGAGCATCAATGTATGGCGTGTTGCGTGAGGCAGCCATCGCGGCCTTTCTCACAGCATTGATGATTCTGCTGTTTCTTGGCAGTTGGCGCAGCACGTTGATTGTCTGCACCTCTATTCCGCTGGCCATTATGACATCCATTGTGATTTTTACCGCAATGGGCGAGACCATTAATGTAATGACGTTGGGCGGCCTGGCGCTGGCAGTCGGCATTCTGGTGGATGACGCAACGGTTGAAATTGAAAACGTTCATCGCAACATGGCGATGAAGAAGCCTCTGACCCGTGCCATACTTGATGGCGCTCAGCAGATCGCGGTGCCGACTTTTGTTTCAACGCTTTCCATTTGCATTGTTTTTATCCCTGTCGTATTGCTGACCGGCGCGGCCAAATATCTGTTCACGCCGCTGGCCATGGCCGTGGTTTTTGCCATGCTGGCTTCATATTTTCTCTCGCGCACGCTGGTCCCCACCATGGTGCATTTCATGCTGGGGCCAGAGCTGCCACTGTATACGGAAGAGCATCCGGATACGAAAGAGGCCAGGAACTTTATCTGGCGCATTCATGAAAAGTTTGAGAAGAAATTTGACCGGATGCGCGAGCACTACAAGTCATTCCTGAATTTTTGCCTGCATCGCCGGGCTTTGGTGCTGATTGTGTTTGGCGTCTTTGCCGTTGGCTCAGCCATGCTGATCTTTGTCATCGGAGAAGACTTTTTCCCATATGTCGACTCCGGCCAGATGCGCCTCCACGTCCGCGCACCGCAGGGAACGCGCATTGAACAGACAGAGCAGGTTTTTGCCAAGGTGGAAGAGGAAATCCGGCACGTAATTCCTGAAGGCCAGATCGATATCATTCTGGACAATATCGGAATTCCGCCGGGCGGCGTGAATCTGGGATTCAGTGACATCAACACCATTGGCGATGCCGATGGCGACATTCTTATCTCGCTCAATAAAAAGCATACTGCCACCAAAGACCTGATGCGGCAGGTGCGTGCAGATTTGGAGCAGAAATTTCCAGAGGAAACTTTTTTCTTCACCGCAGCCAACATCACCAACCAAATTCTGAACTTTGGCCGCCCGCAGCCAATTGATGTGCAAGTTGTGGGGCGCGATCCAATGGGCAACTATAAGGCCGCAAAAGATCTGGAGAAGAAAATATCGCAGATCCCGGGCGCAGTAGATGTTCACGTTCATCAGGAAGTATCAGCGCCGGAACTGGATATCAATGTAGACCGCAGCCGGGCCCAGCAAGTGGGATTGACCCAGCGTGACGTTGCCAGCAGCATGTTGATCTCGCTGAGCGGCAGCTTTCAGACTGCGCCAAACCAGTGGGTAAATCCGCAAAATGGTGTGAACTATCAAGTAGTGGTGCAGACCCCGCAGTACAAAATACAGTCGCTCGATAACATCAATCAAACACCGATCACAGCCACTGGAGCTTCCAGTACACAGCTCTTGAGCAACCTGGCCAATGTGAAGCGGTCCGTTTCACCGGCCATTGTGAACCACTACAATGTGCAGCCGATTTTCGACGTTTATGCCGACGCCGATCAGCGCGATCTTGGCAGCGTGGCCAAGCAGGTCAGAAAAATCATGGCCGACGAGAAGAACCAACTCTCGCGCGGCTCCTATCTTGAACTGCGTGGCCAGGTGGAAACCATGCAGCAATCTTTTGACCGGCTCACGCTGGGCATTGGATTCGCCGTGATCTTTGTCTATTTGCTGATGGCCGTGAATTTTCAATCATGGATTGATCCCTTCATTATTCTTACCGCTCTCCCTGGCGCTTTTGCCGGCATTGCGTGGATGCTCTTCATCACACAAACCACGCTGAGCGTGCCTTCGCTCATGGGAGCCATCATGACCATTGGCGTGGCTACGGCCAACAGCATTTTGCTGGTGACCTTTGCCAATGACGAGCGGGCTGCAGGCAAGAACGCTATGGAAGCTGCATTGTCCGCGGGTTTCACTCGTTTGCGCCCGGTCTGTATGACGGCCCTGGCGATGATTATTGGCATGGCCCCCATGGCTCTTGCACTGGGTGAAGGCGGCGAGCAGAACGCACCGCTTGGCCGCGCCGTTATCGGAGGATTGTTGATTGCCACGATCAGCACGCTGGTGGTTGTGCCGGTGGTCTACTCCCTGCTACGCAAAGAAGCGCCTATCGACTACGACAAAAAGATCGACGAAGAAACGCACGAAGACGAGAAAGACGACAAGGGCGGCAGGAAAAAAGATAAAAAAGAGGGCGAAGTGAAAGACAAAAAAGGAAACGGTCCCCAGGCAGCATGAGAGATCAGGACAACATGAGACACGAAAGAAATCTTTCCAGCGAGCGAATCCATCAGGACGACAATCGGCTGGAACTACAATCCAATCTGCCGCCGGCTGACAGAACATTGCCGCAAGCTGAGCCCCAGTTAGCGCTTCCCCCGGCAGAGCATGGCGATGGCGGCTCTCTATTTGCAGGCAAAGGCAAATTCATATTGATCGGGCTGGTAATTCTTCTGCTGCTTGCTTTCCTCATTGGCTTTTTGCCGCGCCACAACCGCAATAAAAAGATACAGGAAGAAGCGGAGCGCAAAAAAAATACTGCTCCGACGACTGACGTCGTTCAGGCCAAGCGCTCTTCCCCAGACGACCGTCTGGAACTTCCCGGCACGCTCAATGCCTATGTAGAAGCTCCGATCTTTGCCCGCGCTTCTGGTTACATTCGGGTGCGCAAAGTCGATATTGGCGACAAAGTCCGTGCTGGCGAACTGCTCGCCATCATTGATGCTCCAGATCTTGATCGCCAGGTAGATCAGGCCCGGGCCACGTTGCTGCAAAGCCAGTCTGCCGTTGGACAGGTCCAGGCACAGCTCAATCTAGCCAAGCTCACACGAGATCGTTTCAGTGTGCTGGTAACAAAAGGTGTAATTGCCCGGCAGGACTTTGACACTCAACAGGCGAATTACGAAGTGGCTGTCGCAAATCTGAGCGCAGCGCAAAATACCGTAGCTGCAAACAGGGCCAATCTTGATCGCCTGATCAAGCTACAACAATATGAGCGCGTGATTGCTCCATTCAATGGAGTAGTTACTGCTCGGAATGTTGATGTGGGTTCGCTCATTTCAGCCACTGGTTCTGGACAGGGCGACACAACCAACACTGCAAGCGGAAATAGTGCAACCCCAACGACCGGCGGCGCTCAGGGAGGTGAGATGTTTCGCGTAGCGCAGTCAGAACGGCTGCGTGTTTTTGTGGCAGTGCCTGAGGCATACGCGCCTTACGTGAAGCTTGCGATGCCCGCAGAAATCGAAGCATCGTCGCGCCCAGGATATAAGGCACAGGGAAAAGTTACGCGCACGGCAAATTCTGTTGACCCGAACACGCGCACGCTGCTCACGGAGATCCAGATCAATAACAGCAAGCAAGCACTCCTGCCAGGAATGTATGTGCTTGTGTCGCTGGTTAATGTACGTGCCCAGCCGCCAATCTCAGTTCCGTCTGACAGCGTGATCACACGCAGCAACGGCACGTTTGTTGCAACAGTTAAGGACAATGCAGTCCATCTGCAACCGGTGCAGCTTGGCCGCGATTATGGTCCCATGGTGGAAGTGCTGACCGGCCTGAATGAAGGCGATCAGGTTGTGCTCACGCCTACTGACGAAACCACGGAAGGCGCCAAGGTAAATGCCAAGCAGGCGCAAGCTCCGGGGCAGCAATCCGGCGGCAACCAAGGCCAGCAAAGCGCCGGCGGCGAGCAATATGAAAAATCCAAATCGTCTGGGGGTACAGAGAACAACGGAAAGAATGGTCAGCAAGGCGGGCAGCAAAACGGCAATCAGAAGCAGGACAACAAATCGGGGAAGAAGAAATGAAATTATTCTTCGTCAAATATTATTGCGCCGCTATTGCCGCCATCCTGGTATTCACAACACTTTTTGCCCGTGCTCAGCAAAGCAGTACGCAAGTTGAACAAAGCCAGACTGGCACTGCCGTTCAGGATATTGAAAAAGCACATGGGAAGCCACAAAGCTATCCTGAAGCGCCAGAACCGGTCATTCCGGTCATCAATTGGTATAGAAATTTCCGCGTGCCGCCACCGGCTGAAAAACCTCTGGCCATGAATGATCTTGTGCATGACGGCGTGCTGAACTTATCTCTGGATGATGCCATTGCTCTGGCTATTACCAACAATCTTGATGCGGAAATTCACCGTTATGATCTGGGCATTGCCGATATGGATATCATGCGCACCAAGGGTGGTGGCACATCGCGCGGCGTCTCTTTTAATGTCTCGCAATTGCCCAACGGTGTTGGCGGGCCAGCAGGTCCTCTGCTCAGCGTGGCTTCGCCAACCGCAAACCCAACTTCAACCTCAGTCAGCGCAAGCTTTTTTGATGTAAGCGAGATCACGGAACAACAGAACAGTCTTTCCCTGCAGGGATCATCTTCTTTTTCCAGCGGTCCGCCTATTCCCAACTATGACGCCGAACTGAACGGCCAGTTTGCGCGAGTCCGCGTTGACCAGAACAATGCCGCCGGCACAGTTACTCAGGGAAGTTCCAGAACCAGCAACAGCAACCTTGCCAACCTTTCCATTGTCCAGGGTTTCAGCACCGGTCTGACTCTGCAGGCTGGCGTCAACAATAACGGAGCGATTGCCGCGGGCCTCTCCAGTGATAATCCTTTTTCAACACCCAATGTGCAAGTGGCACTGATTCAGCCCCTGCTGCGCGGCTTTGGTACTAACGTGAACCGCCGTGAGATACGTGTCGCCAAGAATGATAAGAAAATCTCCAAACTTGTTTTTGGGCAGCAATTGATTGAGTTGGTCTATGGCGTGACGCGGCTTTACTACGATTTTGTCAGCCTGAATGAGGATGTCCTGGTGAAACAGGAAGCCTTGGCTGCTGCGAACAGACTTTATGATGACGACAAAATCCAAGTAGATGTCGGCACATTGGCGCCCATTGAATTGATGCGCGTGAAAGCCCTGGTCTCAGCCGCGCAACTTGATCTGGTCCGCTCGCAGGGTTTTCTGGATCAGCAGGAGATTATTTTAAAAACGCAGTTGGCCCGCAAAGGCGTGGATGATCCAGCATTGAAGACTGTACACATTAAAGCCACAACCGGCATTTCCATTCCTGCGGTGGAACAACTGGAGCCTATAGACCAACTAGTAAAAGAGGCACTGGCAAACCGACCTGATCTGGCACAGGCGGCGCTTCAGGTCACAAATGGCAAGATCACTCTGGAAGGATCGCGCAACCAAACTCTGCCGCAGATCGACTTGATCGCCGATGTGCAGACGCGCGGAGCGCTGGCTACTTCAGACGTAGCAGCCGCGAACCAATCAGGCGGGGTCGGTCTGAATGCAACTTCAGTGGGACAGACCGGCAAGATCTACGAAGCAGGCATCAATATCGGCCTGCCGATTCGTAATCGTGTCGCGCGCTCTGATGCCGCGCGAGACACGCTGCAACTCCGGCAGATGCAGGCGCGTCTGCAGCAACTGCAAAATCAGGTTCTGGAAGAAGTACAAAGCGCGCAACGCGCTTTGCAAATGGCGCGTACGGCTTACGATGCCTCAGTCCAAAGCCGCATCTATCAGGAACAGCTCTTGCAGTCAGAAAAGGAAAAGCTCTCCGTTGGTGCCTCAGCTAATTTCTTCATTGTCCAGGATCAAAGCTTTCTAGCCCAGTCCCGTTCCACGGAAGTTGCCGCTCGCAGTGCTTACATCAAGGCCAGATTTACTTTGGATAGAGCAATCGGCGTCGTATTGGAGAAGAACCACATTAATATCGATGATGCGATCCAGAAGTAAGGCTCTTTGGCATCCCGCGCCCGCCTTCGACTTTTGTCTCTGATTTCCGGAATAGTTGTGCGAAGGGCCAGGCTGCGGCTGGTTGTTCGACAATAAAATAAAGCATTCTAATCTTCCCAAAAGGCAACAGCTTCACAAGCGATGTCCACGCATTGGCTAGGGTGTCTAAGGAATTTGTAATCCAACGAAGCCGATCTCAGCCCATAGGTTTCTAAATAAAAATTCTAACCACCCGTGGCAGAAATGCCGATATCCAAATGGAATAAGCCGCACGCTTTTCATCAGGGGTGGCGACTGTAACGGCCATTTCTCAGTTGATGCGGAGCCTTCCCAGAAAATGATGTCAGTGAAAACACAAAATGTGCATAGCGAACCGGACCGCGCGATCCTGCAGGCAGGCTCCGAACCCGCAGCCATGAATGTGGTTTCCACTCTTGGAACGAGTGCCCTTGTTGCTGATGATGATCCAATTGCGCGCAAGATGCTGGTAAAGCTGCTGACCCAATGGGGCTACGATGTGGTAGCAGTTTCGAACGGTGAGGAAGCAATCCACGAACTTGAAAAGGAAAACGGCCCGGAGTTGGCTGTTCTGGACCGGATGATGGACGGCGCAGATGGCATTGAAGTTTGCCAGCGTGTGCGAGCAATCTCAAACTCCAGATACATCTACATTATTCTTGTAACTTCCCGCGATCAGCAGACGGAACGCATTGAAGGCCTCTCAGCCGGCGCTGACGATTATTTGATTAAACCTTTCGATCCGCGCGAGCTGCGTGCGCGCCTTGAAACCGGCAGCCGGATTTGCCTGCAAAGGGCTTTGAGGGAAAGCGAGATGCGGTTTCAAGACGCTGTCCAGTGTTCCGGCGTCGGCATGGCCATTGTTGATGCGAATGGGCGGTGGGAGCAAGTCAATCAGGCGTTCGCGGACTTTTTTGGGTACACCAAAGAAGAGGTGCTCAAATCTACTTTTCGGGATCTGACGCACCCTGAAGATTTAGAGACAAGCGAAGATCTGTTCAGAAAGCTGATTACCGGGCAGATCAAAAATTTTCAGATTGAAAAACGGTACTTACATAAAGACGGCAAGACAATCTGGGGGCTGCTCACAGTATCCTCTGTGAAGAGTCGTTATGGCCCATCCATTCAGGCTGTTTCACAAATCCAGGATGTGACGAAGAAGAAAGCCGCAGAAAAAGCCCTGGAGGAAAGCGAAGCCCTGTTTCGCGCGATCACAGAAAATGCTGACGAGCTGATTGCCGTTACTGACCGACGCGGAACAATTCTCTACACCAGTCCTGCGTATCAGAAACATCTTGGCTATAGCCCCGATGATCTCGCCGGTGCGCACCTTCTTGAACATGTGCACCCTGATGATAGGGAGATGATCCGTCGCCGGTCAAAGCACGCTATGGAACCTGGAACCAATACTAATGTACAGATCCGGTTGCAGCACAAAGACGGAAGCTGGCGCACGGTGGATTCACACGGCAGCATTGTCCGCAATGCCCAGAATGGCGTGGAAAGGTTTGTAACCACTTCACGCATTATCGATGAATGGCTTGCCGCACGGGTAATTCTGGAAGAGCGCGAAGAGCAACTGCAACTGATCCTGGATTCAACAGCGGAAGCCATCTTTGGCATTGATCGTGACGGCAATTGCACATTTTGTAACACCGCATTTTTGCGCGTCCTGCAATATCAATCAGTGGATGAACTGCTGGGAAAAAACATTCATCTTTTGATCCATCACAGCCGCAATGATGGCTCGACTTATCCGATCGAGGAGTGCGCCATATACAAGGCGCTGGCCCATGGAGAAGAAATCCGAGTAGATGGTGAAGTTCTGTGGCGCGCGGACGGAACAAGCTTCCCCGCGGAGTACTGGTCACATCCGGTCTTGAAAAATGGCGAGATCGTGGGCTTGGTGGTGACCTTTATTGATATCACTGAAAGAAAAAATGCTGAAGCGCACTTGCGCGAAGCTCATAAGGAATCAGAGCTGGTCATCAACTCCGTGCCAACAATTTTGATTGGTCTTGATACCAGCGGACGTATCACTCAATGGAACCTTGCCGCACGTGAGGTTTTCGGCCTGGTTCCAGCTGATGTTCGCGGCAAATCCCTTCTAAATTGCGGCATTAAGTGGCTTGACCAGGATATTGAAGCAAAGATTTACGAATGGCTTGACGCAAAATCTGTGTGTCGCGTTGACAATATTCATTTCCAAAAAGATGGTGAAACAAGACTGTTGGGCTTTACAGTGACTCCCGTTGAATTTGCCAACCAGAGTGCGAGCGCTGTCTTGATCATCGGGGCAGACACTACGCAACGAAAAGCCATGGAAGAACAGCTTCGCCAGTCGCAGAAGCTGGAGGCAATTGGGCAGTTGGCGGCGGGGATCGCACATGAGATCAATACACCCACGCAGTTTGTCGGTGACAACACCACCTTTATAAAAGATTCGTGGCAAACGATCAGCAGTCTGTTGAAAGAAGCGAAAGGCATTCGGGAAGAAATTGCCGTCGGCCCTCTTGGCGCTGAGAAGTTGGCGCACTTTGGTGAAGCATGGGACGCTGCTGATTTCGATTACCTGGAATCCGAAGTTCCGCGCGCCATTGACCAGACACTGGAGGGAATCAAGCGAGTTGCCAATATTGTGAAGGCGATGAAAGAGTTCTCTCATCCAGGTTCAGAACTCAAGAAACCCATTGATATTAATCACGCCATTGAAACCACCCTTACGGTGGCGCGGAATGAGTGGCGGTATGTAGCGGATGTAAAAACATATTTCGGGGAACTGCCGATGGTGCCCTGCCTTGCCGGTGAATTTAACCAGGCAATCCTCAATCTAATTATCAATGCCGCACATGCAATTGGGGACGTAGTGGGACATGGCGCCGGAAAAAAAGGGTTAATCACCTTAAGGACTCGTCGCGATGGAGAGTGGGTTGAGATCAGTATTCAGGATACAGGTATCGGAATTCCTGAAAGCATCGCATCGCGGGTGTTTGAACCTTTCTTCACGACCAAAGCTGTGGGCCGCGGGACCGGGCAGGGACTGACTTTGGTCCACGGCGTGGTTGTAAAGAAACACGGCGGCAAGATCTGGTTTGAGACGAAAGAAAAGAAAGGCACAACGTTCTTTATCCGCTTGCCTTTGAATGATACGAAAAAAAGCTAAGGGACGCGTCTTGGAACGCAAGAACAAGATTGAGGTTAGCATGACTGAAAAAATTCTGTTTGTAGATGATGAACCGGCAGCGCTGGATGGTTATCGCCGTCTGCTGCACCGCACCTTTGATGTTGATACGGCTCTTGGAGCGGCAGAAGCACTGGTAAAAGTTGCAGAGGCCGGACCTTATGCCGTGGTTATTTCCGATATGAGAATGCCGGAAATGGATGGAGCTGCTTTTCTAGCCATGGTTCGCGACGTGGCTCCAGACACGGTACGTATGGCGATTACTGGTTATGCCGACCTTGAGACTGCTGGGCGCGCCATTAATGAGGGCAATATTTTCAGATTTCTCACCAAACCTTGTGAAAAGCCCAATCTTGTCGCCAATTTAAATGCAGCATTGGAGCAACATCGCCTGATCAATGCAGAAAAAGAACTATTGGAAAAAACTCTCAGCGGCAGCATCCATGTTCTGACGGGGATGCTGGGTCTGGTAAACCCAACGGCATTCAGCCGGATCACGGGAATCCGTCGCTGCGTTAACTATCTGGTGCGCAAATTAAAACTTTCGCAGCCATGGCGGTTTGAAATCGCCGCGATGCTCTCACTGCTTGGATGTGTGACGTTGGAAGAGGATATTGTAGAAGCGGCGCTAAGTGGACAGACATTAAGTCTGAAAGACCAGGAACGTTTTGACTCGCACCCCCTTGTCACTGCCAACCTGATTTCAAGTATTCCGCGATTGGAGCACGTGGCTTGGATGGTCGCCAACCAGGGGATATCGTCCGTGCAAATACAAGCAAGAGGTGAACACTTGCCACCGGATGTTCTGCTGGGCGCGAGGATTCTCAGCGGAAGCATGGCCTATGATCGCCTTACCTCGCAAGGTTCCACACATGAGGAGGCAGTGCAACAGCTGCGCGCGGAAATTCCTTTTTACCATGAAATTGTCGTGGACCTCCTGGCAAAGGCCAGACCTCACGACGGAGGAGCAGAAACCCAGCGCTGCCGCGTGGCAGAACTACGAGCTGGCATGGTACTGAGGGAAGACATCCGCACCTACACGGATCTTCTGGTCGCGGCTAAGGGGCAGGAGATTTCATCAGCAATGCTTCTAAGAATCAAGAACTTCCGTGAACGTAACCAGATTTCCGGCGATGTTTCTGTGACGGTCCCGCAGAATGACACAATGATTTTTGCCTAAAGGAGAAGGGGTTGCACTGCTTCCTGTTGGTGGGTTGGTGCAGTTAGCGACAGGCCAAGCTCGCCTTGGGTGATAGCGGATTCGGGCGGCGCGCCATATTTCCCATTGCATCCTAGTCCACAACAGATTGATTGTGCAATTTTGTATCAAACAGTCGTGGGAACCAAATACTTTTGTGGTGACGCCTCAAAGGCCTGCTTGCAGCCAGCACAACAAAAATAGAACATCTTTCCCTGACGTTCCGCTTTATGCTTTGCTTTCGTTGTGTCCACAATCATCCCGCAGACTAGGTCTTTCACACCAGTATTAAGAATTGGTAGAGCCATAGTGGCAGCGGATTTTTGCGACTGTTCTGCCTTTAATATGCCAGCCCGGACTTGGATGATCTCAGCCAGCACGCTCACGGCAATCTCTTCCGGTGACTTTGCTCCAATGTTCAGCCCCGCTGGCGCGCGAAGCTGCCTCGCCTTTTCCGGAGCTATACCTTTGTGCTGCAAATATTCCAGTACCTTGCCCGTTTTTGTCTTGCTTGCAACAAACGCTACATACTTAGCGCCGCTGTTCAACGCCTGCTCTAAAGCTTCTTCGTCGCCTTCGCCCTGGGTTGAAACTACAACAAATGTTTCAGGTGTAACTCTTGCCTGCTCCAGACCAAAATTCTGAGACTGGATCATCTCTGCATCAGCAAAACCCTCTGCCGCATCTTCTGTCATAATGCAAATTGCATAGCCAACCGCGCTGCCAATCTGCGCCAGAAACCGCGCCACCGGCGAACGCCCAAGAATCAATATTCTCGGTTTGGGCAATACCGGTTCCAGGTAGATATCCAGCGCGCCTCCGCTGTGGCACGTCATGGTGTAGTCGACAATTCCCTCTTCCGGATCATTTGGCGAAGGGCTTATTCGCACGAGCTTCGGCTTGCCCTCTATCAAAGCCTTCTTCGCTTCTTTGACTACCACCGGCTGAGCACAGCCGCCACCAATCCATCCCCAGGCAATCTCATCGTCTTGGATGATCGCCTTGTCACCCGGCTTGCCAGAAGTCGGCGACTCGCAGCGAACAACCGTGGCCGTTACAAATGACTCTCCGATCGCCACCAACTCCGCCGTTTTCTTTAGAAACTGATCAAACATTGTGGTCTCTTCAAGGCATTAGGCTCATTATCGCCTAAAAATCCTATAAATGCAGTCAGTAACTATGCAATCTTGATCTGTGTCTCAAGGTTCAACAGGCTTTCCAGATTGTGCGCAGGAGCAAACACATCAATATAAGGAAGCGCGGCACTCATTCCACGCGTAATAGGCTGATAATCCGCCATTCCCAGCAACGGATTCAGCCAGATCAGCTTTCTTACACGCCGCTTGATTACTGCAAGTTCAGCCGCCAATGTCTCCGGCTCGCCGGTATCCCATCCATCACTCAGGATCATGAAAACCGTGTCGCGTGAAAAGAGCCGCCTGCCATGCTGCAGGTTCAACTGATGCAATGAATCTCCAATCTTCGTCCCGCCGGACCATCCTGCGGCATGCCCTGCCAGTGACTCCAGCGCATCACGAAGGTGGTGCGCGCGCAGCATGGATGTAATTTCAGTAAGCTGCGTGCTGAAAAGAAAGGTATCCACGCGTTTGAAATATTTCTGCAACGCATAGGCAAAGCGGACAAAGAAAATACTGTAAGGATTCATCGAACCGCTTACATCCAGCACAATCACCAGCTTGAGCTGTTGCAACTTCCGCCCTCGAAAATACAGTTCGATCAAGTCACCGCCATGGCTGATGCCATGCCGGATCGTCCTGCGCAAGTTGACTTTTCCTTGCGCCGCAATTGTCTTGATTCTTCGTGAGAGCCGCAGGCTCATCTGTTCCAGCAGCCGCGCTGAAATCCGTTCCAGCTCAGCCAGGTCTGTATGCGTGAGCTGGGAAAAATCTGTCTTCTTCAGCCGGTCATGCGCAGTTGCGCCCAGCACCGACTTGCCTTCACCCTCAACTGGCGCAGTATCACTCTGGCCTGTCAAAGGCAGATTGCTGCCTTGAAGCTGGGAGCTGATTTCTAAAAAACTTTTTGTAGTCTGCTGGGGTTTAAACCGGGAATTTCTTGGCTGAACGCTCCAATAATCTTCAAAGATATCTTCAAACAGCTCCCAATCCGCTTTCGATGAGCACATTACCGCGCGCAGTGCGAACTTGAATCTCTCCGGATCAGTGATGCCGATGGCTTCTGCCGAGCGTAGCGCATCCAATCTCTCTTTCACGCCAACAATCAATCCGTTTGCACGGGCAAAGCGGCAGAACTCTACAATCGCCTGATCAATGCTCGGGGCCGCCAGCATCTCTAACCAACTTCCGTCAGCATCTTTTCAATGCCTGCCACTCTGATTCTGGCGGCGTCTTCTTTGGACTTTGAAAGGCAGCCCAGCGTATCTTCCACCGCCTCGGCATCAAGCTTGCCTTTGCTCAATGCCATCAACGCCTGCGCCCAATCCAGCGTCTCTGCAATACCCGGTGCTTTCATCAGGTTCAGCTTCCGTACAGACTGTACAAAGCCAACCACTTGTTTTTCCAGCGCCGCACCAATGCCCGGCAGACAGGCCGCTACAATTTTCATCTCTTTTTCCAGACTCGGATATTCGATCCAGTGGTAGAGACAGCGGCGCTTCAGCGCGTCACCCAACTCGCGGCTGCGATTTGATGTAAGAATCACCAGCGGCACATGCTGCGCCTTGATCGTCCCCAGTTCTGGAATGCTGATCTGGAAATCGGAGAGCAGTTCCAGCAGAAAGGCTTCAAACGCTTCATCGGCACGGTCCACTTCGTCAATCAGCAGCACTGGTGAAGTATCTTTTTCCTGAATCGCCTGGAGCAGCGGACGCTCCATCAGAAAATCATAGCTGAAGATGTGCTTCTCTTTTTCTTCAACAGAAAGGCTCGTCTTCTCTTCAATCTTGATAGCCAGCAATTGCTTCTGGTAATTCCATTCGTAAACCGCGGAGCTGATATCCAGCCCTTCATAACATTGCAGCCGAATCAACCGCGTACCCAGAAGCGACGCCAGCACTTTGGCGATTTCCGTTTTACCAAGGCCGGCGTGGCCCTCCAGCAAAAGTGGCTTGCCCAGACTTATTGCCAGATAAACAGAGGTAGCTAGCGCAGGATCGGTAATGTAACCAAGCTTTTCAAAGCTCAAGGCAAGTTCACCTGGATCATGAACAGCTTTGCCCTTGGGAAGAGTTGGTGAAGGCATTACTTTGTGCCGGAGCCAGAGTTGGGATCGCCAGAAGAATCAGATTTGTCGTCGTGCCGTGAAAAAGAGGCTTTCAACGCTGAAAATGCCAGACCTACGCCGCTGATCGACTTGGCCGCTTGTGCGCTTATACCATCAGGCGACTGCAATTGTTTTTTGAAATTATTCACAAACTGTTCAAACATGATGTTTGAAACTTCTGTGATCACGCGTGCTCCCATCTGCGCCAGAATTCCCACCACGTTCAGTTCAGACGTACACACAACCTCCGTGCCGCCGTCTACAGTGCGCAGCTTGCCCGTCATCTTCATGGACGCGCTCCCTTTGCCCCGCACATCCTGACCTTTGCCCAGAATTTCTATCTCATGGGCCTGTCCATCCAGGCGGACGACCTGCACTTCACCTTTAAAATCCGTAACGCTGGGGCCGACCTTGACCTTGATCGCGCCTTTATAAGTTTTATCGTCCACCTGCTCGGTGATCTGCGCTCCGGGCACGCACAGCGCAACTTTTTTAGGGTCGCTCAGAATTGCCCAAACTTTATCGGCAGGCTCATCAACCCGGAACGTCTTTTCAATGGTTACTGCCATGCTTAGCCCGTGACTCCCTTCTCTTTCAGAATGTTCCAGACCTTCCAAGGGGTAATCGGCATATCAATGTGCTTTACGCCCAAATGGGAGAGCGCATCCACCACTGAATTCACAAACGCCGCCGGTGAACCCACGTTCGGCGACTCGCCTACACCTTTTGCTCCAAATGGATGATGCGGTGATGGCGTGCACGTCAGTCCCGTGTCCCAATGCGGTGTTTCAACCGCTGTTGGCACAAGATAATCCATGAAGGTGCCGCCGGAAACATTGCCGTTTTCGTCGTAATCGATCTGCTGCATGAAGGCGATCGCCAGCCCTTCAGTCAGGCCGCCATGAATCTGCCCTTCCACAATCATTGGATTAATCACGTTGCCGCAGTCATCCACTGCAACAAATTTGCGGACTTTGACTTCGCCTGTTCCCTTGTCGATATCCACCACCGAAATATAGGTGCCAAATGGGAAAGTAAGATTTGGGGGATCGTAATAGTTGATTGCTTCAAGACCGGCTTCCAGTCCCGGAGGGATATTTGTGTACGCGGCAAAGGCAATTTCCTGGATCGTCTTGGCTTTGCCCGGTGCGCCTTTTACAAAGAATTTTCCCGGCTCCCATTCCAGGTCCTCTTCGCTGGCTTCCAGCAGAAACGCAGCAATTTTTTTGGCCTTGTCGCGAATCTTTCTTGCCGCCAGTGCCGTGGCCGCGCCAGAGGTTGGAGTGCTGCGGCTGGCGTATGTTCCAAGCCCGTACGGAGCGGTGTCCGTATCGCCTTCTTCAATGATCACATCTTTTGCCGGTATACCAAGCTCCTGCGCCACAATCTGCGCGTAGGTGGTTTCATGTCCCTGGCCCTGGCTCTTGGTTCCCATGCGGCATATCGCCTTGCCTGTGGGATGAATCCTAATCTCAGCGCTATCGAACATCTTGATGCCGGCAATATCAAACGTGTGCGCTGGCCCAGCTCCAACAGCTTCAGTAAAGCTGGAGATGCCGATTCCCATCATCTCGCCTTTTTTGCGCTTCTCTTCCTGCTCTTTGCGCAGCTCTTTGTAGCCAACCATCTCCAAAGCTTTGTTCAGCGCGCCTTCATAGTTGCCGCTGTCGTATGTCCAACCCAGCGGTGTGGCATAAGGAAATTTCTCAGGGCGAATGAAGTTCTTGCGCCGCAGCTCTGCCGGATCCATCTTCAGATCCAGCGCCAGAACATCGACCGCACGCTCAATCAGATAAGCGGCTTCCGTAATACGGAATGAGCAACGATACGCAATACCACCTGGCGCTTTGTTCGTGTAAACACCATCTACTTCGCAGAACGCTGCCGGATAGTCATACGACCCCGTGCAAACACTGAACAATCCAGCAGGAAACTTGGTGGGCTGTGCAGCGGCGTTGAAAGCGCCGTGATCTGCAAGCGTCTTCACGCGCATGGCTTTGATCTTGCCACCTTTATCTGCAGCCAGTTCGGCCGTCATGTGGTAATCGCGGGCAAACCCAGTCGATTGCAGATTCTCTGAACGTGTCTCAATCCATTTCACCGGCACGCCTAGCGTGAGTGATGCCACAACGGCACAAACATATCCTGGATAAATTGGCACCTTATTGCCAAAGCCGCCACCAATGTCTGGCGATATCACGCGGATATTCTGCTCAGGCAGCCCCGCTACCAGCGCAAACAACGTGCGATGCGCATGCGGCGCCTGTGAGGTCAGATAAAT
Source organism: Candidatus Angelobacter sp. (assembly GCA_035653315.1). Taxonomy (GTDB): domain Bacteria; phylum Acidobacteriota; class Terriglobia; order Terriglobales; family Acidobacteriaceae; genus Angelobacter. Next base: position 3,280 of record DASRCD010000490.1, on the reverse strand, counting down.
ATTGAACCGATCCGTTGCTTTGTTGTAGTCAGCCACGCACCCGCAAGTCTCCAGTGGCGCCGGATGGCAACGCTGTGAAATGGCATGGACTTTTGATTTGACTGCGGCATTCTCAAAAGCTTTGTCCGTTGCCGTCTTGTCGCCTACCTCCCAATGGAAGATGTGGTTGCTCTTCTCTTCACGATCTTCACGCAGAATCGGTGAACTGGGATCGGTGGCTTTATAAGGATCAACCAGCACTGGCAGCTCTTCGTATTCAACTTCCACCAGTTCAGCCGCATCGGCGGCAATGTAACGATCCTCAGCCACCACAAAGGCCACTTCCTGCGCTTGGAATAAAACTTTGCCTGTCGCCAGCACCATCTGTTTGTCAAAATATAGAGTTGGCATCCATGCAAGATTGGCCTTGGCCAGGTCTTCCCCTGTGATAATCGCCAGAACGCCGGGAAGTTTCTTAGCGGCGTCAGTGTTAATGCTCTTAATGCGCGCGTGAGCATAAGGGCTGCGGACCATGTGTCCGTAAGCCATGTGGGGCAGGTTCACGTCATCCACATAATTGCCGCGGCCTTGGAGGAAGCGCGAATCCTCCTTGCGCTTCATGCGATGCCCCATTCCACTCACTTCCGGGCTCGTCTTTTCCACTTCCACCAATCCGGGGTTTGTATTTTGCGTTGCCATTATTTTGTCTCCCCCTGCGCCATTTTTTTGGAGGCGAATTGCACGGCCTTCACAATGTTCTGGTATCCGGTGCAGCGGCAAAGATTGCCGGAAATGCCCCAGCGGATCTCTCCTTCACTTGGTTTGGGATTTTTCTGCAACAGCGCATAGCTCGACATCAACATGCCCGGCGTGCAGAACCCGCATTGCAAGCCATGCTCTTCTTTGAATCCTTCCTGCAACGGATGCAGTGAGCCGTTCGATGGCAGCCCTTCTACCGTCATAATCTCGCCGCCATCGGCCTGCACAGCAAACACCGTGCATGACTTCACGCTCTTGCCGTTCAGGATTACCGTGCATGCGCCGCAGTTGCTGGTATCGCAACCCACGTGCGTTCCCGTAAACCCAAGCTGTTCGCGGATAAAGTGCACCAGCAGCAGCCGTGAATCCGCAGCCACTTCGCGGTCTTTGCCATTGACCTTGACCTGAATCAATTCCTTCTTTGCCATCTGCTTCATCCCTCCGTCTGCAGTGGACTGCTTATTTGCCAACCCGCTCCAATGCGCGGGCAAGTGCACGCTTGGTAAATTCTTTGACCAGACCTTTTTTGTATTCCACTGGACCCCGCAAATCAGCGCTTGGCTGTGCGGCATCCATGGCCAACTGTGCTGCCTGCGCGATCAACGCCGCATCCGGTTTCTTGCCGCGCAATGCATCTTCCGCAGCTTTTGCACGGATCGGCGTAGCACCAGCATTCGTCAATGCAATACCAATGTTCTGCACAGCACCGCCGGCATCCAGGGTCAGTTGTACGGCCACAGCTGCTGTGGCAAAGTCGCCCACTTTGCGTTCTAACTTGAAATATGCGCCGCTGCTTTTAGGCGGAGGTACCGGAACGCGAATCTCCGTAAGAATCTCATCGTGCTGCAAGGCCGTGGTGAAAAGCGTGACAAAAAAATCGTCGATCAGAATGACGCGCTCGCCCTTTGCGCCGGTAGCCACAATCTGCGCGCCCAAGGCCATCATCGTTGCGGGGTGATCATTTGCCGGATCACCGTGCGCAAGGTTGCCGCCAACGGTCGCCATGTTCCGCACCTGCGGATCGGCAATCACTGTTGCGGTATCCATCAGCAGCGGATATTTTTTGCGGATCAAATCAGACGATTCAAGCTCTGACTCGCGCGTAAGCCCGCCAATCTTTAGAAATCCGCCATCTTCCTTAATATAAGAAAGTCCGGTGACGCGATTAATATCAATCAAATGGCTGGGACGTGCCAGGCGCAGCTTCATCATGGGAATCAGGCTTTGGCCGCCACTCAGGATCTTGGCGTCATCTCCATGTTGTTGCAGCATGGATACGGCTTCACGAAGGGTCTTGGGCCTGAGATATTCGAAAGCTGGCGGTATCATAGTCCACCTCTTTCAATGTCAAAATACCAATAAGCGGCGCAAAATCAGATCGCTAATCGGGGAGAAGTCCCTTATATCACAGTGACCGTAGCAGGAAAAGCTTTTGGGTATTTAGCTTTGTAAAGTCCCGCTTCTCTCTTCAGATTTCATTGAACTGCGGCGCAATTGCGGCATATCATTGAGCCAGAGCAACATTCTTAAATGGACTTATATACCAAAGCGGCCGAACTTGAGGCCCAGCAACGGCCTTTCGCCATTGCCACTGTGGTGCGAGTGGAAGGCTCTTCTTCTGCCAAGCGCGGCTCCAAGGCCCTGATTGACTCGCAAGGTAAGATCGTCATGGGTTGGATGGGCGGCGGCTGTGCAGAGAGCGCCGTGCGAAGTGAAGCGCTGCGCTGCATCCGCAGTGAAAAACCTGAACTGATCACTCTGGACATGCAGGATGAAGTTCTTGGCGTGGGCATGCCCTGCGGAGGAATAATGGACGTTTATATTGAGCCAGTCTTACCGCAACCAGAGCTGGTCATCGCCGGCCATGGACGCATTGCTGAAACCCTGACCCGCCTCGGCACGCTGATGAACTTCGCCGTCACTGTCCATGATCCATCAGCTACGCGCGACAAATTTCCTGAAGCACAGCGGATCATCGATAAAGACTTTGACATCTCTGAAATTGCTTTTGGGCCGAATACATATGTGGTAATTGCCACGCTCCACAAGAATGACCACATCTGGCTTCAGCGGGCATTGGAAGGCGAAGCTGCTTATGTTTCGCTGATTGCCAGCGCGCATCGCTCACGGCTTGTGCTTGATTATCTGCTTGCAGAAGGTGTTTCGCCCGAAAAAGTGGAGCGCGTGTGGGCTCCTGCCGGACTCGATCTTGGCGCTTCTGGCCCGGAAGAAATTGCTCTGAGCGTTATGAGCCAGATTGTCGCATTGCGTCGTGGTGGCCGCGCGATGGCTCTAAAAAATATGTCCCACACGACTGCGGAAGAACCTGCACACACCAGCAGCTCAGATAAAACTATCCGTCAGTGCGACGTGAAATAGCTATTCTGCCTTGTGGCGCAAAGCAACAATCTCCCCCATGATGCTTAACGCAATTTCCTCAGGGCTTTCTGCACCAATATTCAGCCCTGCTGGAGCATGCACGCTGTTTAGCTTTTCCTCTGAAATTGCCTTCATTCGAAGGCTATGGACAATCTCATCTGCT
>DASRCD010000489.1:0-14912 GCA_035653315.1 Candidatus Angelobacter sp. | reverse complement strand
CTCAAAGCCCTGCGCGCCCGCCGTAATAACGACGAAGTTCGCCGTTGCCTTGACGCTTTGAAAAAGGCTGCTGCTCAGGAGCCGGTCGTCCGCAACGATGGCCGCATCAGCGATGCCAATACCATGCCCTTCATTATTGATTGCGTCCGCGCTTATGCAACCGTGGGCGAAATCTGCCAGGCGCTGAAAGACGTCTATGGAACGTATGAAGAGGTAAGCATTACGTAAAGCGCTAATGTCAACGATTGATGCGTTTTTGAAGCACTACGTAAGAGAGATCGACTACTATGCCGAAGCAGCTCGTCTTGCCCAAGGATTGCTGGAATCAGAATTAAGCCGTCGTGGGATAAGGGCCATCGTAACGTCTCGACCAAAGAACCCTGATCGGCTTCGGCAGAAACTCATTGAACGAAATAAAACAAAGAATTACCAAAGCATCGAAGATATATATACAGATATTGTAGATTTGGCCGGTGTAAGGGTGGCCCTTTATTTTCCGGGCGATCAACAAAAGGTTGATTCGGTAATTACTGAATTATTTCAACTGATCGTTCCTGTCAAAATTTTTCCTGAGGCTAATCCAAAGACCCGTGCAAAAGGGCTTGCTGGTTATCTAGCACGACATTATAGAGTACAAATTAGACAGGAAAAACTATCTCAGGCTCAAAAGCGGTATTCTTCTGCACAAATCGAGATTCAAGCTGCTTCTGTATTAATGCATGCATGGGCTGAAGTCGAGCACGATTTATTATATAAGCCACTTAAAGGCAAGCCTTCCACTGATGAGATTGCGATTTTAGATGAGCTCAATGGTATGGTGTTAGCGGGAGAAATTGCTTTAGAAAGGCTTCAACGTTCAATAGAGTCACGTGTGGCTGAGCCGAAAAGCCAGTTTGCTAACGAATACGAACTGCAAACATTTTTGTCGTCTAAAATCCCTGTTGGTCGGACTCAACGTATTGGAGTTATCGATTTTCTTTATCAGCTGCTTCAGGATGCCGATCTAAATACCCCCTCGGATCTTGTACCTTATTTAGAAAAAGTTGAATTAGCTGATGATGGTCAGCCTATAAGTGATCAATTAATTGATTTAATCACCGCAGAAGATCCCCAAAAATATCAATTATTTTTGTCTATTTGGAAAAAATTTAGAGATAAATTCACTTACAGCGACGTTGATATTTTGCCGCAGCCGCGGCAAGATGCTCTGGGGACTTTTCTTGAAGCATGGATTGATCTTGAAAGAAGAATCATAAAGCTCGCAGGTACCTCGTCTAGGTTTCTAACACAGAAGGTTATTGAACAGCTGTCTGAGAAATATCATCTTGATCCAAAAGTTCTCTTAACAATTCATGAACTTCGGCATCTGAGAAATGAGGTTGTTCACGGAGTTTCTATTCCTAATGCTCATGTACTCAAAAATGCTACTGACGAAATCCGTTTCTTGTTGGATTCAAAATTGCCGAAGTAACTTTTTTCACTAGAGAATAAAACCATACACCGCCCACTGTTCCGTCCCCGCGATTTTCTCCAGCCAGTCGCATTGCTGCAACAACTTTTCAAACTCCAGGTAACGATACGCCACAAACACCGGCCTGGGTTTTCGGCCTAGCGATTCTCTTAGCCGCTCCAGCACTCGCGCCAGCACCGGCTCTGGAAATGGATTGAACAGGTAAACCACAGTCGGCTCCTCTGGAAATTCAAAGTCCCGCGCATCCATGCACAGGCTTTCCATTAGAGGACAGCCATGATGTGACTCAGCAAACTTGCGAATATTCGCCTCGGCCGCCTGGTGCCATTCCAGCATGAACTCCACGCCCAAAATTTTTTTAAATCCATACGGCACTGCCATCAGGAGAGCACGGCCTTTACCCGAACCCAGATCAATAAAGGTAAAATCTTTTAATCCGGCGCAGGTGCTTGTTCCTTCGCAGCTCCCGGATGACTGAATGCTGAGGGCTGATTGCTGAATGGCGCTCGCAAGCGCATCCATGATCTGTTCAAACAGCCACGGCTCTGAGGGGAAGTACTGGTGCGCGCTGAGCGCGGCTATCAATTGTGAGCGAAAGCTGACATTAGACCGCGTGGTATTCACTTCATGCTCAAAGTCATAATCCAGGTCGCCGAATTTGGCCCGGCGACGCTCCGGCAGAAACTCAAGGCAGAAGCGGTAAGCTGCCTCAATCACCTGTGCCAGCGTGTGCCGCAGGCCATAGTAGCGTACGCTTGTCTGCCAGTGCCGTCCAAACGCACGCCAGAAACCGGAATCAGGATAGGTTGAGCGAATAAGCGGCGCTTTTGTTTTAAGGTCAGTATTCATCAAAAGGAGATTTCACTTTCAACGTTCCATGCTTCCGTCTGGACATTTGCTTTCCCCGGTTCCGGCGATCACGTCGCGATGACGGCGGTCCCGGCGATTGGTAAAATCAGCATCACTCATGAAAAAAGCCGTTGATCATCTTAAAAAATCAGATGCCGTTCTGGCTTCTATTATTGCCCGGGTGGGGGCATGCCAAGTTGCGTACCGGGAGCCCACGTTTGAAATGCTGGCTCGGGCCATTGTCTTTCAGCAGCTAAGCACCAAGGCCGCACGCACCATTTATGGCCGCCTGGAAGAAGCAGCAGGCGGCAAGCTTACGCCGGAAGCAATTCAAAACATGAGCATTGGAGACATGCAGCGCGCCGGCCTCTCACGGCAAAAGCTCAGCTACATTCGCGACCTGGCGGAACACGCCCTCAGTGGCAAAGTGGATTTTTCCAAGCTGCCGGAGATGTCTGATGAAGAAGTGATCGCCGCCCTCACTGATATTAAAGGCGTCGGCGTCTGGACTGCGCACATGTTTCTGCTGTTTTCACTTCGCCGTCCTAATGTGCTGCCCGTGGGGGACCTTGGCGTGCGCATGGCAATCCAGAAAGCTTATAAAAAGCGCAAGCTGCCTACTCCTAAGCAGATTCAGCAGATCGCCAAAAGCTGGCACCCGTATTGCAGTTATGCAGCCTGGTATTTGTGGAGAAGCTTGGAATTACCGAAAGAAGAAAGCTCAAACCAGAAAAGACACAAAGGAAGCACGGAGAAACGGGTTCTGAAATCCCGATCTTGAGTTTGTTGAAGGGGAGGGACCCCTATAGCAACTAAAAATGATTAGTTGCAAGAGGTCAAGCCGTGGTTCTGCATGAAGAGCATCTTAGCTATAGCGATCCCCTCGCCGCGCTGGGGAATCAGAACTGTATTCTCCGTGTCTCCGCGCCTCCGTGGTGGATTTGCTGTTCTGGTAAAATGAGTCACTGAATGACCGCTGATCGCAAAATTCGTGTGCTTGTCGCCAAGCCCGGCCTGGATGGCCATGACCGTGGCGCAAAGGTAATTGCCCGTGCCCTGCGTGATGCAGGCATGGAAGTGATTTATACCGGCCTTCGCCAAACCCCGGAAATGATTGTGAACTCGGCTCTTCAGGAAGACGTGGACGTGATTGGTCTTTCCATTCTTTCCGGCGCGCATAACGCGATTGTTCCGCGCGTTTCCGACCTGCTCAAGCAGAACAAAATGGATGACGTGCTCTTTGTGATTGGCGGAATCATTCCTGAGCAGGATTTTGATTTCCTCAAAAAATCCGGGGTGAATGCAATCTTCAACCCAGGTACTCCCATGGATGAGATTGCCGAATTCATTCGCAAAAACGTCAAACCTCGCGGGTTGATCACGGCCTGATTCCGGTACAAACCAGGCATTCTGTCCTACCTGTTCTTCAATAAGCTAAATAAAAGCTAACCGGCCTGATTCTGCGCAGTCTAAGCAGTCGATTGCGAGGTGAAGCATGAAGAAGCTGCTGATACTTGGATTGGTTTTGCCATTATGCGTTTATGTGTCGCGGGCACAGGAGCGCACCCATCGCTCCCATAATGTAAACGTGACCATGAATGATGATTCTTCCAATGACGATTGCCGGGAACACCTGCGCGTGAGCGACGACGACCAGCGCTCTAACATTCGCGATGAGGAAAGTAAAACAATTCCCAATCAGCCGCTCACCATCACGGCTGAACACAATGGCGGAATTCAGGTGAGCACGTGGGACAAGCCTGAGATTGGACTGAAGCTGTGCAAGCAGGTGGTCGCCCATGATGAGAATGAAGCCCGCAAGCTATTGGCTGCAACGCATATCGAAATCAATGGATCCAACATTACGGTCCAAACTCCGGAGCGTGATTCTGATGATTCCCTTGGTACCGTGCTGCTGGTGAAAGCGCCAAAAGACGCAAATTTGAACCTGAATGTCCAGAATGGCGGAGTTTCATTAAATCGCTTCACCGGGACGGCGGAAGCACATGCGCAAAATGGCGGCATCTCATTCCACCATAGCAGCGGAAAGTTGACTGCGGAAGCACAGAACGGCGGCGTTTCCATTAAAGATTGCGGCGGAGAAATTAGAGCCCAGGTCCAGAACGGCGGACTTTCCATCACGCTCCCGGAGCATTGGGAAGGGAAAGGCCTGGAGGCGCATGCCCGCAATGGAGGATTAGTGGTCTCCGTTCCCAAAACTTTCAGTGGCGGTCTTGAGGTCTCTGCCTCTGAGCACACTTCCATCATCTGCCGGGATGAAATCTGCAGCTCCGGTGAAAAGACCTGGGACAATGGCCATAAGCTATTCCGTATGGGCGGCTCCAATCCGCAAGTCCGTGCATCCACGGAAAATGGCGGCATCATTATTCAGGCACGGGGCCGGCCCAGCGAAGAAATGTAAGCTCCTGCTCATTCTTTTTCAGGAATTGCCGTGGATGAATTCAGGCTCATTCGCGGCTTTTCTATTTCGGCTTTTCCTCTCATCACATATACTTGAATTACCCGTATGACCACGCTGGACCGAATTCTGGATGCCACACGTGATCGCGTTGCCCGTGCAAAGCAGCGTGCTCAAGTGCGTCCGCTGGAAAAAGCGGCTGCGGCCCATACGCCACGAGGTTTTCGCAAACGGCTTGCTGCCATGTCTCAGCTTGGCCCCGCGGTGATTGGAGAGTTGAAAAAGGCCTCACCTTCCAAGGGCGTGATTCGCGGGACTTTTCCTGTGGGAGTGCTGGCCAATCAGCTTGCCCGCTCCGGAGCATCCGCCCTTTCCGTCCTTACCGACGAAGAATTCTTCCAAGGATCGCTGGCCAATTTGCTGGAAGCATCCGCCGCTACTGATCTGCCATGCCTGCGCAAAGACTTTATTATTGATGAGTTCCAGATTACTGAGGCCCGCGCCAACCATGCCGACGCTATTTTGCTGATTATGGCAGCACTGGATGATGCTACTTTCCGCAGGCTTCTTGATTATGCCCGCGCCCTGGACCTGGACGCGCTTTGCGAAGTCCATGATGAAGAAGAATTGAAACGCGCGCTGGAAGGCGGAGCGGACATCATTGGCGTGAACAGCCGCAATCTCAAGACATTTCAGGTCAGTCTGGATACCGTGGTTGACCTGGCCGCCAGCATTCCCAATCATATTTTGCGTGTTGCGGAAAGCGGAATTGATAGCGGCTCGGAAATCAGGGAACTGCATTCCGCCGGGTATCAGGCATTTTTGATTGGTGAGGCGCTTATGCGCGCGGAAGATCCCGGAGAAAAATTGCAGCAGCTCCTTCAGGAAGCGGGGTGGTATTCGCCTTCCACCGCGGCCTCTCCTCATTGGCGTGGCACAGTCCAGTAAGAAGCAGAAGCCAAACCAAAGCTCAACTTTCCTGAAAAAACAATGCATACGTGGATCAAAATCTGTGGGACTACCTGTCTTGATGACGCGCTCGCATCAATAGCCGCGGGCGCGGATGCATTGGGCTTTATCTTTGCCGAGAGTAAACGCCAGGTTTCTCCAGCGCAGGCGCAGCAGATCATCAGCCAATTGCCTCATAGCGTGGAACGGATCGGCGTTTTTATGAATAGCACACCGGAAGAAATTGCCCAGATTGTTGGCGAAGTTGAATTAACGGGAATACAGATGCACGGCAGCGAATCTCCGGCAGAAGTCTATAAGCAATTGCCGGCCGACCGTCGCGATGCAATCCGAAAAATCAGGACTGTTCTGGTTCGGAATGATTTCTCTGGAAAATTGAAAAGCGATGGCTCTGGGCAGCCCACGGTAGATGCCTGGCTCCTGGATTCAGGCGCTGGTAGCGGCCAGACTTTTGATTGGCAGGCCGCCCGCACTCAATTAAATGGAAGTCAAAATCGTTTCATCATTGCCGGTGGATTGAATCCGGAGAATGTTGGCGATGCTATAGATACCTTCCATCCCTGGGGAGTAGATGTGGTAAGCGGCGTGGAGCGCGAGCTGGGACGCAAGGACCCGGAAAAACTGAAAGCATTTGTAGCGGCGGTTCGGAAGGCGGAAAAAATATGAGAGGAAGCGCATTAAAAAAAGAGAACGTGGCCGGACGTTTTGGCGTATATGGCGGCCGCTATGTGCCGGAAACCCTGATGGCCGCGCTGGAAGAATTGGAGCGCGAATATGCAAAGGCCCGTCGCGACAAAAAGTTTCTTGCCGAATTTGCGCGGCTATTAAAGGAGTATGCGGGCCGTCCAACATCGTTGTTCCATGCTGCGCGACTCAGCAAAGAGCTGGGCGGAGCAAAAATTTACCTCAAGCGTGAAGACCTGCTCCACACCGGCGCGCACAAGATCAACAATTGTATTGGCCAGGCGCTTCTCGCCCTGCGCATGGGCAAAAAACGCATCATTGCGGAAACCGGCGCAGGCCAGCATGGAGTGGCCACGGCGACCGTTTGCGCTTTGTTCGGCCTTGAATGCGTGGTCTATATGGGCACAGAAGATATGCGCCGCCAGGAGCTAAACGTTTTCCGCATGCGCTTGCTCGGTGCCGAGGTGCGCGGCGTGGATTCCGGTTCGCGTACGCTCAAAGACGCCATTAATGAAGCCATGCGCGACTGGGTAACCAATGTCCGCAGCACGCACTATCTTCTGGGCAGCGTACTGGGCGCGCACCCCTATCCCACCATGGTCCGTGACTTTCATTCCGTGATCGGTCGCGAGGCCCGTGCGCAAATCCTGAAAGCGGAAGGCAAGCTGCCCGCCGCGGTCATCGCTTGTGTGGGAGGTGGCTCTAACGCGATTGGAATTTTCCATGAGTTCATCCAAGACAAAAAAGTAAAGCTGATCGGTGTGGAAGCCGGTGGACGCGGCAGTGCTCTGGGCGAACATGCGGCGCGTTTTCGCGGCGGATCTCCCGGCGTGTTGCAGGGAACTTTTTCTTATGTCCTTCAGGACGACCACGGCCAGATCGCGCTCACGCATTCCATTTCTGCTGGCCTTGATTATCCCTCCATCGGTCCGGAGCATGCCGCGCTGGCCGATGCAGGCCGTGCCGAATACATAGCCGCCTCTGACGAAGAAGCGCTCGCGGCCTGTACGCGTCTGGCGCGCACGGAAGGAATCATCCCTGCGCTTGAGTCCTCGCACGCGGTAGCCGAATGCATCAAGCGTGCCCCAACTATGAAGAAATCAGAGATATTGATCGTGAACATCTCAGGCCGCGGCGATAAAGACATGGGAATCCTGAGAGAAAGTCTGAAACTATGAGCCGAAATTATTTTGCTAAGAAACCCGCTCTGGTGGCCTATGTCACATGCGGTGACCCGGACCTGAAGACCACTCGCGAAATCGTTCTTGCCGCTGTCCGTGCCGGCGCGGACGTAATCGAACTAGGTGTGCCGTTCAGCGATCCAGTGGCGGATGGGCCAGTGATTCAACGCGCCAGCGAACGCGCGTTGCAGAAAGGAACCTCCCTTCAGGATGTTTTGCAACTCGCAGCCGAAATACGTAAAGAAACCGATGCAGGGCTGATTGTCTTTACCTACCTGAACCCTTTGCTTCGTTTTGGCATGGACCGCTTCTGCGAGGAAGCCGCAAAAGCTGGCGTGGATGGCGCGCTCGTGACAGACCTTACCGTGGAAGAGGCGGATGAATACCGCCGCCTTACCGCCGCGCACAATTTAGACACCATCTTTCTTGCCGCGCCCACCAGCCCAGATCAGCGGCTGAAAGCCATTGCCCAGGCCAGCAAGGGATTTGTTTATGCCGTTTCTCGCACCGGAATTACAGGAACGCAAAAGCAGCTTGCCACAGATGCGCAAGACCTGGTGAAGCGTATCCGCAAATTTACCAGGCTACCCGTGGCGGTGGGATTTGGCATTTCCAATGCCCAGCAATTTGCCGAGGTTGGAGAATTTGCCGATGCCGTGGTTGTCGGTAGCGCAATTGTTCAAACAATCGAACAGAATCCCGGAGGAGAAGCGCAGGCGGTTTTTCAATTCATTACGTCATTAAAGAGAAGAGAGAGTGCGTCCGCAGGATCATTATCTTAATATCGTTAGGCCTAACGGAGAATGTCTTAATTTAATTAAGTTTTGAGGCTTCCTATATGCTATTTATAGGAACACCAGAATGATAGACATTGCCGATTGGCGGAAGAAAATCGACGAATTGGACCGCAAGCTGGTGGAACTGCTCAATGAGCGGGCCCATGCTGCGCGTGAAATTGGCAAGCTCAAGCGCAACACCAGCATGCCCATCTATGAACCGGACCGGGAAAAGATCATTTTTGAAAATGTGTGCCATGTAAATCGCGGTCCATTGCCGGATAGTGAACTGCGCCAGGTCTATGAGCGAATCATCGACGTGATGCGCAATATCCAAAAGAATGAAATTGCCCCGCCCGTTGAAGTGGGCGATGCCCACACCGAATTTGATGTGGAAGTAAACGATTGAATTTTTCAAAGTCCCGAGCAGAGCGAGGGAACCCATACCCTCTTGGGGCTTGGGGTTGATGTCGTAAAAACTCGAATAATAAGAATGTCAGGGAATAGGGATCCCTCACCCGCTACGCGGGATTCGGGATTATAGAAATGCCAGCTTGCGCAGTGAGCTGCGTGCTCAGGTGCAGACAAATGATTGCTTACAGAGATGTCTCAAGCGGTGTGGAGCGGAGCGACAGAAGATGAAGCACAAAATTCGGCAGCGAACCCGGCTTGCGCGGTGAACTGCGTGCGCGGGTGCAGACAAATGATTGCTTACAGAACAATCTTAAGCGGTGTGGAGCGGAGCGACAGAAATCAATGATAGTAGCAATGCACGAACAAGCCACGGAAGAACAGATTCAGCATGTGATTGAGCGCCTGATCAACATGGGGTTTGAAGTCCATCGTTCCACAGGTGCTCGCCAAACGGTGCTGGGCGCCGTGGGCGCGCGCCATGAATTTGATATTCGCGATATTGAGGTCCTGCCTGGCGTAGGTGAGGCGCATCGCATCAGTTCGCCTTATAAGCTTGTCGCGCGAAGTTTTCGTCCTGAAGGAACCATCGTCAAGTTTCCTCGCGGCGTTACCATTGGCAGCAACGAAGTTGTCATCATGGCCGGTCCGTGCTCGGTGGAGTCGCGTGAACAGATCTTCGCGGTGGCTGAGTCCGTCTCCAAATCCGGAGCAAAATTTTTACGTGGCGGCGCATTCAAACCCCGGAGCTCACCTTATACCTTCCAGGGACTAGGCGAAGAAGGACTTAAGTTGATGCGTGAAGCCGCTGACAAATACGGCATGCTGGTTGTCAGCGAGGTTATGGAAATCTCGCAGATTCCGCTGATGCTGCCTTATGTGGACCTGCTTCAGGTGGGCGCGCGCAACATGCAGAACTTCAATCTGCTCCGCGAACTCGGAAAAATCCGCAAGCCAATTCTCTTGAAGCGCGGCATCGCTGCCACCATTGAAGAACTTCTGCTTTCCGCTGAATACCTGATGGCCGGCGGTAATTATGACGTGATTGTCTGTGAGCGCGGCATCCGCACCTTTGAAACCTACACGCGCAATACGCTGGATATTTCCGCCATTCCGATCGTTAAAAAACTTTCCCACCTTCCCATACTGGCTGATCCCTCTCACGGCACCGGCCGCCGAGACAAAGTTCCTCCTATGGGCCGGGCGGCAATCGCCGCTGGAGCGGATGGTTTGCTGATAGAAGTCCACAACTGCCCGGATAAAGCCCTTTCCGATGGGGCACAATCCCTGTATCCTGAGCAGTTTGCTCAACTCATTGGGGAACTGCGTGTGATTGCTCCTGCGGTTGGGCGCAGACTTGTTTAAAATCAAAATTTAACCCCCTGGAGAGTGCCGGTATCCGGCACGAACGTTGGTGATTTGTGCTCAAGGGGATTTCTGTCTCACAAATCATGGCGTTTAAACAGATCACGATCATCGGTACGGGCTTAATCGGCGGCTCATTGGCATTGGCCCTGAAAGCTTCAGGGTTTGAAGGCAAGATCATCGGCTGTGACCGTCGCGGCGTGCTGGACCGCGCCCGGGCCATGCGCGCCATTGATTCCGGAACAGAAGATCCCATTGAGGCCATTGCCGGCAGTGACCTGATCGTGCTGGCCACTCCAGTGGGCGGGATTATTGATTTAGTTGAGCGCATTGGCCCCATTGCTTCACCGGAAGCTCTCATTACCGATGTTGGAAGCACCAAAAAAGAAATCATTGAGCGTGCGCGCGCCGTGTTTGGCGACCAGGCGCCAAATCGCTTTCTTGCTGGCCATCCAATGGCAGGCAAGGAGCACAGCGGACTGGAAAATGCCGAAGCCAAATTATTCCTGAATGCCGTGTGGCTGCTGGTGCCCCAGGCAAACCAGTCGCTCGATCACGGCAACTTAAAAGATTATTGTGAGCTGCTGGAAAAAATCGGTGTCCGTGTGCTCAAGATGGAGGCCGACCGGCATGACCTCACTTGTGCCTGGATCAGCCATCTTCCACAAATGATCTCTACCGCGCTGGCTGCAACGCTGGTGGAAGAACTGGGCGACAACTCTGATGTTCACGCCATTGGCGGGCGCGCGCTGCGTGAGATGACTCGCATCGCGTCCAGTCCATATTCCATGTGGCGGGACATTGCGCACACCAATACCGCCAACATTGCACATGCGCTGGCCATGCTGGAGCAGCGGCTGGTGCATATCCGGGAAAACCTGCGTACTCCTGCGCTGCGGGAAGAGTTTGACCACGCCAATAAATTTGAGCTTGGCACACGCGATGTAGCGGCAACTGTCCTCGTCCTGCCGGGCTGGCAAAACTCCGGCCCGCGACATTGGCAGACTTTATGGGAGCAGCAGAACCCTATTTTTCTGCGCGTGCAGCAGCGCGACTGGGAATTTCCTCATCGTGAATGGTGGCTGGAACGAATTACAGCGGAGGTGAGACAGGCTCCCGCGCCCATTGTCTTTGCGGCGCATAGCCTTGGGTGTATCGCGCTGGTGCACTGGTGTAAAGCGGCTGCTCCGGCTGAGCTGGCCAAGATCAAAGGTGCATTGCTGGTTGCGCCCGCAGACGTGGATAGCAAAGACGCTCCCAAACAACTCAAGGATTTTTCTCCCGTACCGCACGATCTTCTTCCATTTCCTTCCATCCTGGTTACAAGCAGTAATGATCCGCATGTGACTCTCAGCCGCGCGCGCGACTTTGCCCGCTCTTGGGGCAGCCGCTTTGTAAATATTGGCGCTGCGGGACACATTAATGGTGAATCTGGCCTGGGCGATTGGCCAGAAGGGAAGCGGCTGTTAAGGCATTTGATAGAAGGAGAATGAACTCGAATTAGCCAAGTTGAGAGGCAGTGTCATCGACTTGGAAATATCTTGTTATAAGACCTACTTGCAGCCCTGCAGATTTGCCGTCCCATTCCCGCGCTATTTACAATCATCTGTTTATGAATAAAGTTGTTGCCAATGCTGATGAAGCCGTACGCGATGTAAAAGACGGCTCAATGATTATGGTCGGTGGCTTTGGGCTGTGCGGCATTCCAGCTGACCTGATTGACGCTCTGGTCCGCAAGGGCGTGCAAAACCTCACCACCGTTTCCAACAATGCCGGTGTGGACGACTTTGGCCTGGGCAAGCTGCTTGGCACCGGCCAGATCGTCAAACACATTGGCTCGTATGTCGGCGAGAACAAGTTATTTGAAAGGATGGTGCTTACCGGAAAACTGCAATTGGAACTGAATCCGCAAGGCACGTTGGCTGAGCGCATACGTGCTGGTGGCGCGGGTATTCCGGCATTCTTTACACCTACCGGCGCGGGAACCATAGTTTCTGAAGGCAAGGAGATGCGTGAGTTTGATGGCCGCATGTATGTGATGGAGCGTGGGTTGAAAGCCGACTTTGCCCTGATCAAAGCCTGGAAAGCCGACCGCTGGGGCAATCTGGTTTTCCGCAAGACCACACGCAACTTCAATCCTGTAATGGCCACCGCCGCCAAGATCACGATTGTGGAAGTGGAAGAACTGGTGGAGACCGGCCAGCTTGAGCCTGACAGCATTCATCTGCCCAGTGTGTATGTGAAACGGATCGTCGTGAGCACAGGCCAGCCAAAAAGAATTGAAAAGCATACCGTAAGGAAAAGGGCTTAAATCCATGGCAACCACACCAGTGAAAGCGGACAAACAGAAAGACGTGGAGAAGCGCGAGCGCATTGTAAAACGCATTGCGCGTGAAATGCAGGACGGGTTCTACGTAAATCTTGGCATCGGCATGCCAACCCTGGTGGCCAACCATATTGCGCCCGGCGTGGAAGTGATCCTGCAAAGTGAAAACGGGATGCTCGGCGTGGGCCCGTTTCCTTTTGAAGGTGAGGAAGATCCTGACCTGATCAACGCGAGCAAAGAGACTGTGACCGAGGTTCCAGGCACCGCTTATTTTTCCAGTGCGGAATCCTTTGCCATGATCCGCGGGGCGCATATTGATTTGAGCGTGCTGGGAGCAATGGAAGTGGACGAAGAAGGCAACCTTGCCAACTGGATGATACCCGGCAAAATGGTCAAAGGGATGGGCGGCGCCATGGATCTGGTGGCAGGCGCTCGCCGTGTGATTATCGCTATGGAACACACCACGAAAGACGGGGCCCCCAAAATCCTGAAAAAATGCACCTTGCCCCTGACCGGCATGAAAGTTGTGGACACCATTGTTACCGAAATGGCTTACATCAAGGTAACCCCGCAAGGCTTAGTGCTGGAAGAAGTTGCGCCCGGTCTGACCGCGGAAGATGTACAAAAGGCCACAGATGCAAAGCTGATCATAAGCCAGAATTTAAAAACCATGGAATTCTGAAAGCAACTAAAACCCCGCTCAGGTAATCGGAAGAGAGTAGGTTTCGCGGAGGATGAACATGCGTGCAGATCGTGTTGAAGTTTCATGGGACACTGAGAAATCAAAATGGCTGATTCGAATCGCCGTAGGTGAAGAGGTGATCCGCCGTTATTGTGATCTTTCCCAGAATGCGAGTGAAACTGACCTTCGCGCAGCCGCGCAGAAGACGCTGCAAGATGAAGGTTATGAAGCCGATAGCTCAGCCATTGCCATTCAGCAAGCGCGAGCTGCTTAAATCAAAATAAGCGTTACTCCGGCAAAACTGCGAATAGCTAAGACGCCGCTCAATTCCCGCGCCTTGCTTCCGCCATTGCCGTTGCGGTCTGAGAGAGCCCTCGCAGAGATTCCGCAAAATCGGGTTTGGCTATCCCTCTTTCCGTAATAATCGCCGCAATATACTTGTGCGGTGTTACATCAAAAGCCGGGTTCTCCACTAGAACACCTTCTGGAGCTACTTGCTTTCCCGCATGGTGCGTTACTTCCCTGGACGATCGCTGCTCAATGGGAATGCCTTCGCCGCTCGGCATATTCATGTCCACGGTAGACCAGGGGGCTGCCACATAAAAAGGAATCCCATGCTCCTTGGCCAGCACGGCCACGCTATAAGTCCCGATCTTGTTTGCTACATCGCCGTTGGCGGCAATGCGGTCAGCGCCCACAATCACCGCCTGAATCTTGCCTTGGCGCATCATGGATCCGGCCATATTGTCGGCGATCAGCGTGGTAGGAATGCCGTCTTTCATCAGTTCCCATGCAGTCAGGCGTGATCCTTGCAGGAAAGGGCGAGTTTCATCGGCAAAAACATGCAGCTTCTTTCCTTCCTGAATGGCCGACCGAATCACCCCTAGCGCGGTGCCATAGCCCGCGGTCGCCAATGCTCCCGCATTGCAGTGGGTGAGCACGGTGCCTAATGCCGGCATCAGGGTTGCGCCATGGCGGCCCATTGCCTCATTTGCGGCGATATCTTCCACCAGCATTTTCTGCGCTTCTTCCACCAGGGTGATCTTGATCTGATGAACACCCTGCGACGCCACAGATTCAAACTTCTGCTGCATCCGGCGAATCGCCCAAAACAGGTTTACGGCTGTGGGGCGTGTCTCGCCTATGTGGCGGCAAATTTGCCCAAACTCAGTTCGCAACGTGGCAACATCCTGCGCGGTAGAGTGCTTCACGCCCAAAGCGATACCCATGCCTGCTGCAACACCAATGGCTGGCGCGCCACGAACAATCATGTCGCGGATGGCGGTGGCCACTTCCTGATAAGTGGCGCAAGTTACGTAAATTTCTTCCATTGGAAGGCGCGTCTGATCGATGAAGCGAACTCCCTGGCTGGTCCATTCAAGTGTTTTGATCATTCGACTTAAATTGTAATGAATGTGGCGGGAGGACGCTATTAGCGGACAGCTTTGCAGCAGAAGAGAGGCGCAAAGCGCCTTTAAATGGCAAGATACAGCCATTGGCTAGGTGGGGATAATTGCCGGGCTAGTTCGGTTTCCGCGGAACAACCTGCTCATCCACAATCATAAACTGTGCGGGACAGGTTTCCGATCCGCATATTACCGGAATCAGGCCGCGTATCTGCCGGCGCGTGATCAAGCCCAAAGTCCCGCACTCGGGGCAGGAGAGCACGGCCCAGTAAGGATCGTCCTGGTCGCCTACCTGACCGGCATTTTCCAGAACAAAGATGGTCCCGGGTTCCATCTGCTCCGGAAGCCATTCTGTGACGATGTTCAGTTCTCC